>CAZQYE010000121.1:0-2906 GCA_964597375.1 uncultured Myxococcales bacterium | reverse complement strand
CCGCTCGACGGTCGAAATCATTCGCCGTCTGAGAACGGCTCCGATTTGACACCGCTGTGCCACACCGGCGCTATGCCGGGGATCGTGGAAGGAAAAACGTGACGTGGGGGTACCTGCGACCGGCGTTGTCGGCAAAGGCACCGTCGACGTCGATCATGAGGCCCGGGCGCCCGTCCGCCGCAAGTTCCGCCTTGCCGAGAGAGTCGTAAGGACGAGCGAGCGATAGGTCGAACTGCTCGCGGACGCGAGCAAGAGGAACCACTCCCACGAGCGCCCGTCCGGGGTGCAGGTACACCCTAGCCTCGAGCATCGCCGCGTCCCCGACCGGTTCGAGAAGCAGTCCGCGTCCGGGCCGGTCGCTCCCCGACCCGGCATCCGCGACAGCTCGCCTCGCCTCCTCCGCCAGCAGCGTCCACATCTCAGTGTCTCGAGACGCTCGCCGAAGACCAGTGCGCCAAGCCGCTCACAATCCCATTCGGCGGGCGATAATGAGCTTCATGATTTCCGTCGTGCCCGCGAAGATCGTCTGGATCCGCGCGTCGAGGTAATCGCGCGCGATCGGGTATTCCATCATGTAGCCGTAGCCGCCATGGAACTGGAGAACCTCATCGCAGGTCTTCTTGAGCAGCTCACTGAGCCACCACTTGGCCATGCTGACCTCCGAAACGATCTCGGTGCCGGCCACGTGCTCGGAGAGAAGTCGATCGACGAACGTGCGGCCGATTTCGATTTCGGTCGCCAGCTCCGCCAGCCGGAACTGGATATGCTGGAACTTGCCGATCGGACGGCCGAACGCAGTGCGCTCTTTGCAGTAGCGAATCCCGTCTTCGAGCACCACCTCGGCCGCCGCGGCACAGCTCACGGCGACGGTCAACCGCTCCTGCTGCAGCTTCTCCATCAAGTAGTAGAAGCCCATCCCCTCTTCGCCGAGCAGATTTTCCCGCGGCACGATACAATCCGTGAAGCTCAGCTCGGAGGTGTCCTGGGCCTTGAGGCCCATCTTCTCCAGTCGGCGGCCCTTCTCGAAACCGGGAGTCCCGTCCTCGACCACGATCAACGAAATACCGGCGTGAGGCGGGTCGGCGTCCGGATTGGTACGCGCAACGACGATGACTAGATCGCAGAGCTGACCGTTCGAAATGAAGGTCTTCTGGCCGTTGAGCACGTAGTGATCGCCTTCGAGCTTTGCCGTCGTGCGGATGCCCGCCAGATCCGACCCCGCACCCGGCTCGGTCATGGCGATCGCAAGGATTTTCTCGCCGCTGGCGCACCCGGGAAGCCAGCGCTGGTGCTGCTCGGGGGTGCCGTAGGAAAAAATATAAGGAGCGCAAATATCGTTGTGGAGCGGGAACGCCGGGCCGCTCGCCCTGCAGCGGGCGAGTTCTTCGATCATGACCGCCGAGTACAGAAAGTCCGCCTCCGAGCCGCCGAGCTCCTCGGGCAGGAACGGACACAAAAAGCCCGCTTCACCGGCCTTCCTCCACAGCGAACGCGGGACGATCCCCTCCTTTTCCCACTGCTCGTGGTAGGGCGTGATCTCCGTACGGCAGAATCGTGCGAAGGCATCGCGAAATTGCTCGTGTTCTTCGGAAAAAATGGTGCGCTTCATACATCTTCCCTTAGCGCGCGGCTCGATGTCAGTCCAGCCCGCGATTGAACGAGAACGCCCCGCGCCGTAGCTTGTCGAGAGCGCCCGACAAGGCCCGTTTGCACATGCCTCGCTTCGATATCGACAAGGAAAAGCTCACCGCCTTTCTCACCGAGCGCTTCCCGGACATCGATCCGGCGTCCGTCGAGCTTGCCCGTCATCCCGGCGGCCACTCGTGCGAAACCTGGCGACTGCGCGCCGGCGGCCATCGCTGGATTCTCAGGCGACCGCCGCGGGCCCATGTCCAGCGGGGCGCCAGCAACATGGCCCGCGAGTTCCGAGTGATGAAGGCGCTCGCCGGTTCGGAGGTTCCGGTTCCAGCGATGGTCGCGCTGTGCGAGGATCCGGACGTCATCGGGGCACCGTTCCTCATCATGGAAGAAGTCGATGGCGTCGTAATTCGGGACGGCTTTGTCGAAAACTTTCAAGACTCACCCGACCGCCGTGCCGCCATGGGCGCGGCGGTCGTCGACACCCTCGTCGCCCTGCACCGGACCGATTACCGTCGCGTGGGGCTCACCGAGCACGGTCGGCCGGAGGGGTTCCTTCAGCGAAACCTCAGGCTCATGGAAGAGCAGTGGCGGGACGTACGCCAGCGGGACGTTCCGGCGATCGAGCGCCTCTCGGAGTATCTGCCGCGACACATTCCCGACCCGTGGCCCCCGGCCATCGTGCACGGCGACTACAAGCTCGACAACATCATGTGGCGGCCCGACGAGCTCGCAACGGTCGCTGCGGTCGTCGACTGGGAGGTCTCTACGATCGCCGACCCGCGTGTGGATCTCGGGTGGCTGCGGGGCTTCTGGTCCGATCCATCCGATACCCGGGGCGTCTCGGCACTGGCCGGCAACGTACTCGCCGGAGGGGGATTTCCCGACCGCGACGAGATCGTCGACCGCTACAGTGAAGGCGTCGGCCGCCGCGTAACCGACCTTGCGTGGTTCGAGGCGTTCGCTATGTGGAAGATCGCGATCATCATGGAAGCGAGTTACAAGCGTTACTTGAGCGGCGCCAGTGATGATCCCCTGTTCGCAGCTCTCGATGTCGTCGTTCCGTTGCTGGCCGAGGCCGGCCTGTCGGCGCTGAGCGACGCCGGCCTCATCTAGCGAATGCCTCTTGACTGCGCCGCACGACCGGGCATTGTTGTGGGCTTTCATTGTCGAGCCGGCCGCCCTCGAGCGGGCGGCCGGTGGCACGAGAGGAATTGCACATGGCCCAGCTGATTCACCCGAATGACGCGCTCTTCGCCGGCGAGAAG
>CAZQYE010000120.1:0-7059 GCA_964597375.1 uncultured Myxococcales bacterium | reverse complement strand
GATCTGCGTCCGCGGCCGGAACCTACAGCAGTGCCGCCTCGTACGAGGCCTCGTCGAACCCGACGAGCACGGTCTTACCCACTCGCAGAGTAGGGGCTCGCAGGTTGCCGGTCGGGCCGAGCATGGCGTCGACGACTTCTTTGGGCGCCTTGCCGCCGGGCTTGAACGTCCGAACTTTCTTGCCCTTGGCGACGACGACCGTCGACGCCGCTTTCGCGATCGCCGCGGCATCCTTGCGGCCGAGCTTCCTGCTGGCCGGCACGAGCTCCTTCGGCTCGATCTGATGGGCGTCCAAGAACTTGGACGCTTTGTTGCACGTCGTTCAACCTTTGCGGAAGTAGTACCAGTCGAGCTTTTTCGCCATGTGCTTCTCCGTTGATGGCTTCCAGCCGTCCCGCGCCGAAGCTCCCGCGCAGCGCCGGCCCGCTGCCTCAGGCGATGGCGGCACTCCAGCGAGCCGTTTTGCAGCCTGCTTCAGCCGATTCCCAGGACCTTGCGCCCTTCTTCCGAGATCATGTGGGGATTCCAGGGCGGGTCCCACACGACTTCGACGCATGCGTCCTCGACGCCGTCGATCGCCCGGATCTTGTCTTCGGCATCGGCGGCGATGGCCGCCCCCATTCCGCATCCAGGTGCGGTCAGCGTCATCTTCACGTCCACGCGATGACCGCCTGCCTCCTTCGAGATGCGGGTGTCGTAGATCAGACCGAGGTCGACGATGTTCACCGGGATTTCCGGGTCGTAGCAAGTGCGCAGGGCGGCCCATACCTGCTGCTCGATGTCGCCGCCCGCCGGGGCCTCCACCTGCTCGGGAACGGGCTTGCCGATTGCCTCGGCGTCTCGCCCGGCGATTCGGAACAGCCCGCCGTGGCTGCGCGCTTGAACGGTGAACGAGCCGCCGAGGGACTGCATCAGATAAACCGGCGTTCCTGCGGGCAACGTGACGCGTTCGCCTCCGGGAATGCTGATCGCCTCGCAGTCGCGCGCCAGCTCGATGTACTCGAGTTCGCTCATAAGCCTCCTCCGGGTGGGCGCCGCCCACCGCCGCCAGTAAAACAGGGATAAGCACCTTTTGGAAGTGGTTGAAAACTAAGAAGATCGATCGGCAAATCGCTGGGTTACCACCACAGTCGCCAGCGGTGTTCGAGGCGACCGCGGCAGCCGGCGAGTTGCCGCCGGTAACGGGCTGCCCGCCGTTCGACCTTCGAAGCGACTCGCAGGAGCCACGGCTTGCTGCGATAGGTTCCCCGTCGGTATCCCCCGTCGCCCTCGTGGTAGGCGAGGTAGAGCCGGTAGGCGTCGTTCTTGGCGATACCAAGGCGGCGGGAGCTGCGGGCGGCGTACCAGCCGATGAAGTCGCAGGCGTCACCGAAATCGTCTCGGTCCGCCCCGCGATGGCCCGTCGCCCGCCTGTATTCGTCCCACGTCGTTTCGACCGCTTGCGTGTAGCCGTAGGCGCTCGACCGGCGCCGCCATGGGATCAGTCCGAGAAGCCGCCGGCGTGGCTGCTGGGCCCGGGCCCGAAAGCGCGACTCCTGGTGGATGATCGCCAACTGGACTTCGATGGGAACACCCCAGCGCTTCTCGGCCCGGCGAGCGTCGTCGAACCAGCCGTGGCGCTCGCCGAAGATCGAGCACGCATCGTCGATGTTCGCCGGCGCGCGGGCGCTGCACCCCAGCGCCGCGGCACAGAGTGCGATGGAGCCGGCGATCAGTACCGCAGCGGTTGTGCGGGAAGGAAACCGTGGCATCGGCCCATTCTAGCAAGGATCGGGCGCGCGCCGAGCCAGCGCCCGCCATTGCCAGCTCATGAGCGAGCAATGCACGGCCCAACCGGCAGGCGTGCCCCGGGGTACCTGCTGGCGCTGCGCTGCGCAGGCGGGGTCGTCGTCGCCGCTCCAAGCCACCGGTCGCGACCCACCCTTGCCAAAGGCGGCCACGGCTACTAGTGTACCGCCCACTCGCCTTTGCCGCGGCGGGTGGCGGCCACGGGTTGCCCGTGCCTGCGGCACGGGGGCGGGACATTGACAGAGGGCGCCGGCGCCGAGCCGGCCGGCTCGATTGGGGAAGTCGATGAAGCACGTGAAAGTTCTGCTTGCGATGTTGGCCGTTTGCTTGCTGGTCGCTGCCGGTGCCACGAACGCGCACGCGGCGAAGAAAAAGAAATCCGTACGTGGTTTGTACGCTGGTTTCGGAGTCGGACTGAGCGAGTTCGAACACGACGACGCGGAAGCGTTCGCTTGGCGTGCGATGGGGTGGCTGCGGGTGTGCAAGTACGCGTCGCTCGAGTTCAGCTACCTCAACTCCGGAGAACTCTCGGGCCAAGACGAAGTCGACGGTCTCCAGGGCGCGATCGTCCCCATGCTGCCGATTACCGAGCAGCTCACCCTGCTTGCCAAGGTCGGTGGCCTGGTCGGTACTCGCGGCGGCTCCACCGAAGAAGAGCTGACCTACGGCTTCGGTGCCATGTTCGACCTGCCCGATCCTCTGCCCGAGACGATGGGAATTCGGATCGAGTGGGAGAGGCTCGAGGAAAGCGCGGTCGACACGTTCACGATCGGCCCGTTCTACCAGTTCGTGGAGTTCGGCAAGAGGTAGATCGCTCGGCTCCGGATTGCGCCGGCTCGCCGCGGCCCGAGCGCTCGGACGGGCGGGATGCCGATGGCTACAGCCCCGGACATCTGCTGGTGGTCCGGCACCATCTGAGTACGCCCTCCTACCGTCCCTTTCGTTTTGAGCGGGCGAGAGGCCGGCGCCGTGCTCGCGTCCGGGCACGTGCGGTACCTACGCTGACGGCCGAACGCCCGCTGAATTTCCGGCCCATGGGAGTACGACTGCAATGATCGAATGGAACGAACAACAATTGCTCATGCGCGATGCGATCCGGCGGTTCGTCAACGAAGAGATCGTTCCGATCCGCGAGGAACTCGAGCACGGCGACACGCCGCCCTACGACGTGATCCGCAAGATGGTCAAGACGTTTGCGATCGACGAAATGGCCCGCACGCGTTTTGCCAAGCAAATCGAAGCGGAAAAGGCCGGCGCCCGGGGAGAGAAAGCGGCGCCTGCCCCGGAGGAAGCGAGCGGCGGCCGGGGCGAAGCGATGGCGATGCAGATGATTCCCGTCATCGAACTGTGCCGCCATTGTCCGGGGATCGTCACCGCGATGGGCGTGAGCATGGGCCTGACGCCGGCCGCGATCATGGCCAAGGGGACGATCGCCCAAAAAGAGCGCTGGGCGCTCGACCTGATGACCTTCGACAAGATTGGCGCGTGGGCGATCACCGAGCCCGACTCCGGCTCCGATGCGTTCGGCGGCATGAAGTCGACCGCCCGCCGGGACGGCGACGGCTACGTTTTGAATGGTACGAAAACGTTTATCACCAACGGGCCGTATGCAGACACGATCGTGTTCATCTGCAAGCTCGACGACGGCAGTCCGCCCGACGAGCGCCGCGCTCTTTCGTTCGTTGTCGAAAAGGGCATGCCGGGGCTTACGCAGTCCAAGCCGCTGCGCAAGATGGGGCTTCACTCCTCCCCGACGGGGATGCTGTTCCTCGAAGACGTGCGCGTGGGCCGCGAGCACCTGCTTGGGGAAAGCGAGGACGTCTCGGCTCGCGAAGGGGCCAAGGACACCTTTTCACTCGAACGAACGGGCGTAGCGGCGATGGCGCTCGGGATGGTCGAACAGGCGCTCGAGTTGTGCATCGATTACGCGCGGACGCGGGTTCAGTTCGGCCGGCCGATCGGCGAGTTCCAGCTCATTCAGCTCAAGCTGGCGAAGATGGAAGTCGCGCGGATGAACATTCAGAACCTCGTCTTCCGCCAGATCGAACTGGCGGAGAAAGGAATCCGGCCGACGCTTGCCGAAGCGTCGGCAATGAAACTCTACTCGGCCCAGGCGGCGGTCGAGGTCTGCCTCGAGGCGGTTCAACTCTTCGGAGGCAACGGCTACATGGCCGAGTACCAGGTCGAGCAACTGTGTCGCGACGCCAAGGTCCTGCAGATCTACGCCGGCACCGACGAGATTCAGACGTCGCAGATCGCGCGTAGTCTGCTGGCCGGCTGAGGCCTGGTCGCCCTTGGCGGCGCGGGGCTCGATGGTTACACTCGATACTGGAATGTCGGGAGGCCGAGCGTGAGCGAGCCCGTGGAGCCATCGGCCGGAGACGCGCTGCTCCTGGTCGACATTCAAAACGATTTTCTGCCGGGCGGAAGCCTTGCCGTTCCCGATGGCGACGCGGTCATCGCACCGGCGAACGCGTGTATCCGGGCGTTCGCCCGCCGGGCCCTGCCGATCGTTGCAACGCGGGACTGGCACCCGCCGGACCATTGTTCGTTTCAATCGCAAGGAGGGCCATGGCCTCCCCATTGTGTAGCCGGGACGACGGGGGCGGAGTTTTCCCCGGCGCTCGAGCTGCCCGCCAGCGCGATCGTCGTTTCCAAGGCGACTAGTTCCGAAGCCGACGCGTACTCGGGGTTCCAGGGCACCGACCTCGAATCGCGCCTGCGCGGCCTCGGCGTCCGGCGTGTGTTCGTATGCGGTCTGGCGACGGACTACTGCGTCGCCAGTACGGTGGCCGACGCCCTGGCGTCCGGGTTCGAGACGGTCGTCGTCGAGGACGCGATCCGCGCGGTCGACGTCGAGCCGGGCGATGGCGAACGCGCCAAGGGTCGCATGTGCGAGAGCGGTGCCCGCATGATCGGCTCGAGCGATATCGCCCCGTGAATCCCTGGTCGAGCCCGCTACTTACCGACCTATACCAGCTCACGATGCTGGCCGCGTACTACGACCGCGGCATGAACGAGACCGCCGTGTTCGAATACTACGTGCGGCAACTTCCGCCGAGCCGGGGGTTCTTGGTTGCCGCCGGTCTCGAGCAAGCGCTCGAGTTTCTCGAGAACCTGCGCTTCGAAGAGGAGGAGCTGCGCTGGTTGCGCGACTGCGGCCGTTTCCGCCCGGAGTTCGTTGCTGCTCTGGAGAATACTCGATTCACCGGTGAAGTGTGGGCGCCGCCCGAAGGCACGATCTTGTTCCCCAACGAGCCGATCCTGCAGGTCGTTGCCCCTCTTCGGGAAGCACAGCTCGTGGAAACCCGCCTCATCAACATCCTGCACTTTCAGACGATGATCGCTTCGAAGGCAGCACGCTGCGTACTTGCGGCGCCCGGGGCTCTGCTCGTCGACTTCGGTCTGCGCCGGGCGCACGGCGCAGAGGCCGGCCTGATGGCCGCGCGTGCGACCTACCTCGCCGGCTTCGCCGGGACCTCGACGGTGTTGGCCGAGCCCATGTTCGGAGTTCCCGTGTTCGGCACGATGGCGCATTCCTTCATCCAAGCGCATGAAAGCGAGGAAGAGGCATTCGTTGCATTCGCGCGTTGCCATCCCGGCAACGTGGTGCTGTTGATCGACACGTACGATACGGAGGAAGGGGCCCGTGCAGCGGTCCGCGCCGCCCGCCGCCTGAGGGACGAAGGGATCGAAGTACGGGCGGTCCGGATCGATAGCGGCGATCTTGCCGAGCATGCGCGGCGGGTCCGTCGGATTCTCGACGACGCGGGTCTCGAGAAAGTGGGGATTTTCGCCAGCGGCAATCTCGATGAGGACGCTTTAGCGACGCTGACGGCTGCGGGTGCCCCGATCAATGGTTTTGGCATTGGCACCCGACTCGACACGTGCGCGGATGCGCCCTACCTGGAAAGTGCCTACAAGCTGGTGGAGTACGGCGGACGTCCCGTGTTCAAGAAGTCCGAAGGAAAGGCCGTGCGGCCCGGCCGCAAGCAAGTGTGGCGACGCGAGCAAGGAGGGAAGTTCGCCGGCGACGTGGTCGGCCTGTTCCGGGAACGGCTCGAGGGGATGCCGTTGCTCGAGTGCGTCATGTCGGCAGGCCGGCGGGTGGGACGGCGGCCTTCCTTGGCCGAATGCCGCCAGCGGGCGAGCGAGCAGCTCGCTCGACTGCCCGAAGATTTGCGCAGCCTTGCTCTCCGGGGTCCGTACCGAGTCGAGCGTTCGCCGGAACTCGAGAAGCTCACCGCTCGTGTTGGCGCCGGTGCCGGTTGAACAGAGACGTGTCGGCCGGCCAGCCTTCGCGTGGCGGTTCTTCGTCTTGCGATTGAGGAGTTCGTCGATCTAGGACGTTCCTCGGGCAACTTCCAAGAAGCACCCGCGCAAAGAACGCTTTCTCCAGCGACACGAGGCGCATCCCACCGGAAACGATGGCCAAAGCCGTGCGGCGGCGTACGCGGCGACGGACCGTCGAACCGCATGCGCATCGAATCCATGCACGACGATGCGCGTGTGCGCGCGCAATGCGCGCCCCCGAAGTTCCTCGTGGAGCCCTACACGGGGGTCGGGCCGTCGAAGCGGCCGTACATCGATTCCATCCACAGCGACATCAGCGGTCGCTTGGGCAACCCGAGACTGCGCAGCTCGTCGGCGATCGGATGGTTTCCGAGCTCTACGGTCGAGCCGCCGAGCCGTACTCCAACGCCGTTGGCTCCCGAGACGAAGCGGGTCGCGTGCAGGCGGCCGTCCATGTACGTGTAGGTCACCATTTCCGATTCCGGCAGCGCCCGGCTCCCACCGACCGGCCCGGTCATGGTCAGGACGTGCTCGCCGTCGCAGATCAAGCGGCAGCGGCAGCGGTCGCCCTCAATGCTCATGTCGATGGTTTCGACGGTCTTGGGAAAGCCCCAGATGCCGGCTCCGACGTCGCGGCTGAACGACTGGTCGACCGGCAGCCGGTGGATGTACGTCGCCAGCCTGCCGCGCATTAGAGCAGCGGCCGTACCCGCATACGGGAGCGTCGGCCCCTGACCGCGCAAGTGGACGAACAGTGCGATCGATACCTCGTTATAGTCTCCGAGATCGTTTTCCTGATAATCGACGCACGCTAGGCTGAGCATACCGCGTCCGGGTAGTATCTGCGCGACCTCGAGACGGTCGTCGGGCAGAAGGCGGGCGGCGGCCGACGCCGGGACCATGAACGTCGCGGTCATCGACGAAGCCCGCCTCACGCACACGGGCAGCCGGACCTCGCGTCCCTGAAAGACGTACGTG
>CAZQYE010000119.1:0-7139 GCA_964597375.1 uncultured Myxococcales bacterium | reverse complement strand
GCGGCGTACGTCGTCGGTGTCGCGCGCCGTGATCACGATTCCCGGGACGATGCCGTCGACGGCATCGCCCTCGCGTCCCTTGCGTACCTGCCCCGGCGGGAACGAGGCCGTGAGCGAGGACGAAAGACTGACCTTCGCAGGGCGGGTTTCGGGCGCCATCGGTCCGACCCATCACCCCCCGCCGCGCGGACGCGGCGCGCGAAGCTCGACGCAGCGAGCCTCGCTCGGGAGCAATTTCCCCGGGTTACACAATCCACGGGGGTTGAAGACCGATCGCACGTCGGCCATGGCCGCAAGCTCCTCGGGACCGAACGCTTCGCTCATGAGCGAGGTCTTTTCGACGCCGATTCCGTGCTCGCCGGTGAGCGAGCCCCCAAGCGATACGCATGCGCGTAGAATCTCATCGCCCGCCGCCACGACCCGCCGGCACTGATCCGGATCGCTGTCGTCGTAAAGCATGACAGGGTGAATGTTGCCGTCCCCGGCGTGCATCACGTTGGCGATGCGAATGTCGTAGCGGGCGCCGATTTCGCTGATCCGCTCGACGATATCGGGCAACCGACTTCTCGGAACCACGCCGTCTTGAGTGCAGTAGCTCGGGGCGAGACGTCCCATTGCCCCGAAAGCGCGTTTGCGCGAGCGCCACAGCAGCTCTTGTTCTTCAGGGTCGGCCGCCGTGCGCAGTTCGGTCGCTCCGTGCTCGCGGCACGCGCTTCCGGCGCGCTCGGCGAGAATCGCCGTTTCCGCTTCGAGCCCGTCGAGCTCGATCAGGAGCACTGCTCCTGCGTCGTCTGGAAAGTCGTAACCGTATGCCGCTCGCACTGCTTCGATCACGGCGGCGTCCATCATTTCGAGGGCCGCCGGCAGAATGCCCGCCGCCACGATCGCCGACACCGCCCGGCTGGCGTCGGCCACGCTGGCGAATATCGCCAGGACCGTCACCACCGACTGCGGCCGCACGCTGAGGCGCAGCTTGGCGGCCGTGGCGATCCCGAGGGTTCCCTCGCTGCCGGTGCACAGCCCGAGCAGGTCGAAACCGCTCGAGGTCGCGTCGCGTTCGAGCACCACCAAGTCGCCGTTCGGCAGCACCCACTCGACCGCCAACAGGTGGTTGCGCGTCACGCCGTGTTTGAGTGTGTGCGGCCCGCCGGAGTTCTCGGCGACGTTGCCGCCAATGGTACAGGCCGACTGACTCGAAGGATCGGGGGCATAGTAATAACCATCGCCGGCCGTGCGCCGGGTTACCTCGAGATTGACGACCCCGGCCTCGACCTCGATCGCGCGATTGGCCAGATCGATCGATCGAATCCGTCGCATTCGCGCGGTGCCGATCATGACCGGAATCTTCTCCGGCAAACACCCGCCGCTGAGCCCCGTTCCCGCACCGCGGGGCACGAATGGAATCGATTGTTCGTGACACAGCGCGACGGCGCGGCGCACTTGGTCGGTCGTGGATGGCAGCAGTACGAGCTCGGGACGTGAGCGGGCCAGGGTGTAGCCGTCGCACTCGTACACCTCGAGCGCGGCGTCACCGGAGATGAATCCCGCGTCGCCGACGATGTCGCGAAAACGTTTCTTGACCGAAACAGTCAGCACCGTCTTCTGAACGGCGCCGCCGGTTGTCTTAGGCGCCGCCGGGTTTTATGGATTGCCAGTCGTGCGACCGCAAACCCTTCCCCAGCGCCTGTTGCTCGGTCCGGGTCCCTCGATGGTGCCTCCGGAGGTCCTGGCCGCCATGGCCGGGCCCGTGTGCGGCCATCTCGATCCGGCGTTTCTCGCCCTTCTAGACCGCGTTCAAGACGACTTGCGGCGCCTGTGGCGCACGAGCAACGAGCGTACGTTTCCCCTGTCGGGGACTGGATCGGCGGGCATGGAGGCGTGCTTCGCCAACTTGGTGGAGGACGGGGACGAAGTCGTCGTCGGCGTAAACGGCGTGTTCGGCACGCGCATGGCCGAGGTCGCCGAGCGGCTGGGGGCCCGGGTCGTGCGTGTCGAAGCTCCCTGGGGCCGAATCATCGAGCCGGAGGCGCTCGAGAAAGCCCTGTCCGGGTGCCGGCGGCCCCGCATCGTGGCGGTCGTCCACGCAGAGACCTCGACCGGCGTGTGGCAGCCCCTCGATGGCCTCGGCGAGCTCGCGCGGCGTTACGAGGCCTTGTTGCTGGTCGATACGGTGACCTCGCTCGGCGGCTGCCCGGTCGAGATCGACGCCTGGGGAATCGATGCCTGCTACTCTGCGACGCAAAAGTGCCTGAGCGTTCCGCCCGGGCTTGCGCCAGTGACCTTCGGCCCGCGGGCGATGGAGCGGATCGAGTCGCGCCGGGAGAGGCCGCGCAGCTGGTATCTCGATGTCCGGTTGATCGGCGACTACCTCGGCCAGCGGCGCGTCTACCACCACACCGCGCCGATTTCCATGATCAGTGGGCTCGCCGCCGGCCTGGAGTTGATCTTCGAGGAGGGGGTGGAAGAGCGGTTTGCGCGCCACGAACGCAACCACAGGGGACTGATGGCCGGTCTCGGCGTGCTCGGCCTGACTCCCACCGCCGCCGAGGGCCACCGCCTGTGGATGCTCAACGCCGTCGCGGTTCCCGAAGGGGTGGACGAAGCCGCCGTTCGCGGGGCGTTGCTCGAGCGGCACGGAATCGAAATCGGTGCGGGCTTGGGACCGTTCGCCGGCAAGGTGTGGCGTATCGGGCTGATGGGTGCATCGAGCCGCGAGGAGTACGTGCGGCGGTTATTGCTCGCTCTGGCTTGCGAAATGAGTCCGCCGGCTCGCGATGGGGCCGCGCTCGGACGCGATGCCGTTGCTGCGGCCGATGAAGAGTTTCGTCGCCGGCGTTGACATCCGAGCTGCGGCCATCAAAATGAAAGTTCGCGCGACCGTCGCCCGGCGGCGGGTGTAGGCGGGGAATGCGTTGAAGTCGAGGGGCTGGAAGGCGATATTGGCGGTCACGGCGACGGCCGGCTTGATGTCGGGCTGTTACGGCATCCGTGTCACCGTTCAGCTTCCCGAACCCCCGCCTTACCGGGTCGTCAGCCAGCCCACTTACTTTGCCGACGATCTCGACATCGAGAGCCTACGCCGGGCAGTACGTGCAAGTTTGGCCTACTTCGCCAAGGCGCCCCGAGACGCCACGTACACGCTGGGAAACGATACCTACACCGCCGGGCAAATCGCTCACAGCGTCGAAGTCTTCGAGCGCATCATCGACCACACCGATCCACGGCGACTCAATCGCCGCTTGGCACGGGAGTGCCGCGCCTATCGCCCGCGCGAAACCGCGCAGTTCACCGCGTATTACGAGCCGGTCCTCGAGGCCAGCCTGCAGCGAAACTCGCGCTTTCGTTACCCCGTCTACCAAAAGCCCGACGAGCTGACGCTCGTGCGTTTGGCCAGGTTCTTCCCCGACGATCCGCGCCAGTTTCACGGGCGGGTTCGCCACGGCGAGCTGTTTCCCTATCTGACGCGCGAGGAAATCGATGGGCGCGGGCTTCTGCGGGGTCGCGGCCTCGAGCTGGCCTGGGTGGACGACCCGGTGGCTCTGTACTTTCTGCACATTCAGGGATCCGGCCGCCTGCGACTGCCCGACGGCCGCGTACTGAGGGTCAACTACGCCGCGAGCAACGGACTTCCTTACTTCAGCATCGGCCGCTACATGCTCGACCACGGGATCATCACGCAAGGCTCGGCCGGTGCCATCCGGGCGTTCCTCGCCGCCAACCCCGATCGGCGGGACGCGATCATGTACAAGAACCCCCGCTACATTTTCTTCCGCGAGGTCGAGTTGGCCGAGGACGAGGGCCCCGTGGGCTCTCTCGGCGTGCCGCTGGTGGCCGGGCGCTCGGTGGCCACCGACCATCGCTACGTGCCGCCCGGAGCGATCGTGTTCATGAGCACGCAGCAGCCGCTCGTCGATTCCGCCGGCAGGCTCGTGGGCTGGGACCGACTGGCGCGGTTTGCGGTGAATCTCGACTCGGGTGCCGCGATCAAGGGCCCGAGCCGAGTGGACATCTACTGGGGCGAGGGCGAGCGTGCCGGCGCCGCAGCCGGCTACATGAACCAGCCGGGACGATTGGCCGTCCTCATGTGCGGCGTCCGCCCGAGCCGTACCCTGGTCGCTCAGGCCGGGTCGGTTGCGTGGACCCGTGTGGAGTGGCCGGAGACCGGCAGGCCCGCGGCCGGCTTATAGTCCGAATCCCGCTGTAGCCTACTACCAGGCGCTGTATCCGCCGTCGACTGGAATGACCGCGCCCGTGACGTAACTCGACGCCGGGGCCGCCAGGAACAAGCAAGCCGATTGAAGCTCGCCGGCTCGTCCCATGCGCTTCATCGGACAGCCCGCCCCCATGCGCTCGGCGATTCCTTCCTTGCGCAGGCTTTCTTCGGTCATCTCGCTGCGAAACCACGCCGGGGCGATCGCGTTCACCGTGATTCCGTCGCCCGCCCACTCCACGGCAAGCTGGCGCGTAAGGTTTTCCACCCCGCCTTTGGCCGCCGCATAGGACGACACCCGAAACAGGGAACTGCCGAGGTGGCCGAAGATCGACGAGACGTTGATGATGCGGCCGCCGCCGCGCTCGCGCATCGAGGCCGCCGCTAGAAGGCAGCAGTGAAACAGCGCCGTCAGATTCAAGTCGAGCGTTTGCTGCCACTGCTCCGGCCACTGCTTTTCGGCGCGGCCGGTCGGGGCAATGCCGGCGTTGTTGACCAAGACGTCGATGCCGCCGAGCTCGGCGCAAATCTGCTCGAAGGCCGCCTCGCGTTCGGACGCAACGAGTAGATCGGCGGCAACGGCCAGTGCTTTGACACCACAGCGCTCCTGCAGGTCGGCACACACCGCGTCGAGTCGCTCGCGCCGGCGCGCAATGACGGCGACCGTGGCGCCCGCGCCCGCAAGAGCGCCGGCGAACTCCACGCCGAGCCCCGAGGAAGCACCGGTCACGACCGCGACGCGGCCCGAGAGCGAAAACAGTTCGTCGATCTTGGTCACTTCAGAACTCCTTCCTGCAATAGAACGGCCACCGCGTCGTCGACGTCGTCGCAGCGGCGAATGAATGCGAGGTGGTGGTCGCCGACCTCGAGAAAGACGCTCAAGTGGTCGAGTACCTGCTTCCACGCCGGCCCGACGACGATCAGCGGTCTCGGCTCGATCAGCTCCATGAACAGCTGGTTCCACGCCAGCATGACCTCGACGAGGGTGCCGATCCCGCCTCCCAAGGCCACCATCGCATCGCACTCGTCGATCAAGTGGCGCAGCCGTTCGTAGAGGTCCCGGCACGGCAGCTGCTCGGAAAGATAGTCGTTGGCCCGCCGGTGGTTCCAACTGGCGACCGTGTAGCCGACGACGTGCCCGCCCGCCTCCCGGGCGCCGCGGCTGACCGCCTCCATGATTCCTCCGTAACCGCCGCACGCGATCTCGCCACCTCGCTCGGCGAGCAGACGGCCAAGACGCAGCGCCGCGGCGTACTCGGGGGAGTCCGGTGAAGCCGCGGAGCTTCCATAGACGGCTATCCTGGGGGCTCCTCGCATGACCGTTTCCTTATCATCGATTTCCCGTCGTTTACCAAGCACGGCCGTCTCGTTGTATTCGCCGTGGTTTGCCAGAGATCGCGCAAGCTGGAACAAGGTTTCGCCGATGAGTTCCTCCGAACGCAGCCTCAAACACGCTCCGGGCGCTACCGGCTGCCTGCCGCAGGGCCGCCGCGTCGATCTCGGCCACACGTACCTTCACGTCGACGACTGGGGAGGGGAGCCGCCGGGTGTGCTGTTTGCTCACCCGACCGGATTTCTCGGCCGGATTTGGAAGCCCGTGATCGAGGCAATGCGCTCCGAGGGCTTTTCCGCGCAGGTGCTCACGTTCGACCAGCGCGGTCACGGCCGCAGCGCCAAGCCCGACAGCGGGTACGAGTGGGAGCGATTCGTCGAGGATCTCGAGGCCCTGGTCGAGCGACTGGGAGTGCGCGGCGCCGTCGGCGTCGGCCACTCGGCCGGCGCTACGACGATCGCTTGCACGGCCGCGCGCCGGCCCGAGGTCTTTCGCAGGCTCGTCCTGATCGACCCGATTCTGCTCGATCCCGTCTCGGACGCCGAGTACGCGCGACGGGACAACCCGCTGTCCGAGCGCACGCGCGGCCGCCGCCTCGTCTGGGAGTCCCGCGAGGAGATGTTCGAGTCGTACCGCAGCCGGTTTCCTTACGACACGTGGACCGACGAGGCCCTGAGGGCGTACGTCGAAGAGGGGACCTTCGACCGGGAGGACGGGACCGTCGAGCTGTGGTGTCCCGGGCGGATCGAAGCACAAGTCTACGCCAACGCCGCGTCGATGGACGTGTTCGCCGAACTCGCCCGGATCCGGGTCCCCACGTTGCTCGTGCGTGGAGAGCACAGCCTGTCGTTCGCCGCCGACCGCGCCAAGCGGACGCTCGAGACGATCGAGCAGGCCCGCCTGCTCGAAGTGGAGGGGACCACCCACTACGTGCCCATGGAGGCGCCCGAGCGAATTGCGCAAATAGTCCTTGCCGAGTTCAACGCATAGCGTTATACGCTGACCGATGCCGTTCGTCCGACTGGCGCTGGCCTGGGCGGTTCACCTGTACACCGCCTGCGGGGCCGTCTTCGGTTTTCTCGCCTTGATGGCCGCTTTCGACGGCGACTACCGGCGCACGTTCATCATGCTCGCCGTGGCGCTGGCGATCGACTCGAGCGACGGGGCGCTCGCCCGGGCCGTTCGGGTCAAACACGTTCTACCGTGGATCGACGGTGAGCTGCTCGACAACATCGTCGACTACTTCACCTACGTCGTCGTTCCCGTGGCGATCTTCATGCAGCCGGGAATCCTTCCCGAGTGGGCGCGGCCTCTGGCGCTGATCGTGCTCGTGGCCAGCGCCTACGCGTTCTGCCGCACCGATGCCAAAGGCCTGATCGAGCACTACTTCATCGGCTTTCCGTCGTACTGGAACGTCGTTGCGTTCTACTTCGTGACGATGGCTACTCCCGCGTGGCTGAACGCCGTGGTGCTGGTGACGGCCATCGTGCTGGTGTTCGTTCCGATGCGCTGGCTCTACCCGAGCCGCATGGAAGTCATGCGCGGGCCGACGATCGCCCTTGGCCTGGTGTGGGCCGCCATGGCGATTCCCATGAT
>CAZQYE010000118.1:0-7144 GCA_964597375.1 uncultured Myxococcales bacterium | reverse complement strand
GATGACGAGACGGCGGCGACGGTTTCCGATTCGATCCTCGACTGGCGCGACGAAGACGACCTCCATCGCGAGAGCGGGGCCGAGGATCGATACTACGAGTCCCTTCCGAGGCCGTACGAGTCCAAGGACGGGCGGTTCGACGCGATCGAAGAACTGTTGCTCGTGCGCGGCGTGACGCGGGACATGTTCTTCGGCAACGATGAGCGACCGGGACTGCGGGACATTTTTACCATTTTCAGTAGGCGCGCGAACGTTCTCGAGTCGGCCGTGTCGGACGCCGTCCGCCAGGCTTTGTGCGGGCTCGAACCGGAAGAAGAGGACAACGTCTTGGGGGTCGTGGAAGGCGAGGCGCCGGCGCCGCCGACCCTGAGCGAATGTCTCTCGGGCACGCAGTTGGGAATCGCCAGAGTACGCGGGACGAGGCCGAGATTGAACGTTGCAACGCTCGAAGCGCGTGTTCTCGGTGACGGTGGCGTCGTCCTCGCACACGTCGCTGCGGTCGTCAAATTCGAGTCGGATGGTTTCCGGACCGTCCGGTGGTATGATGCTGTGTTCTCGCGGGAAGGATAGTCGCCGTGGACGTGGGGCGCGTGATCAAGAACCTCGGTAAGGCCGACTTTGCGGACGCGGTCGGAGTCGCCGTGGGAGACGCCGGGATCGCTCTGGCGCTGGTCGCCAAGCGCTTCAACAAGGTTTCGGTGCGCGCATGTGAAATGCGCCCGCTCGATGTTCCGGAGGAGGGACGCTGGCCGGTCGTTGCCGGCTTGGTGCGCGAGTTCGTGACGCAGCACCACGCCGAGGAAGCGCGCCTGACCGTTGCGCTGGCTCCCCGTGACGTCCTTCTCGGTCACCTTCAGCTTCCGGCGGCGGCCGCAGACAGCCTCGAGCGTGTCGTCCGTTACGAGCTCGATCGGATTCTGCCGGTTGCGGCGGACCGGGTGTACCTCGACTACGGGTGGCGACCGCTCGGACGATCGGGTGAAAAGATCGCCGTGACGGTCGTTGCGGCGCTGAAAGAACGTGTCGACGCGCTCCACCGGGAACTCGACGCGGTTGGTATGGCGCCAACGGCGGTAAGCGCAGGCGCGGCCGGTTTGAGTGATTACTACGTGTTTTGTCGCGGGGAGGATGCCGAGACGGCGGGCATTTTCTTCCGTCATGGGGGCCGCGATTGCATGGCCGTTTCGGCTGCCGGGCGGCTGATTTCGTCGATTCACCTCGACGCCTCGCGCGAGGCGCGCAGCGACCGGCTCGCCCGGGAACTCGAAACGCTGGCTCCGGACCTGGGCGACCGTCCGGTCGAGCTGATCGTCGATGACACCGGAGCCGATGGAGAAGTGTCGCTGGCGTCGATCGCTCCGGAGGGATTGCTGCCGGCTGGCTGCAGGCCGGACTGGTTGCAAGGAGCGGCGATTGGTAGTGCGCTTGCGCAGCTCGGCGAGTCGTCCTGGAAGCTCAACTTGCTGCCCGCCGATCTGGTACGCCGGGAGGAGACCGTCGGTCTGCGGGAGATGGGCCTGGCGGCGGCGGTGGTGGTGTTGTCGATTGCGCTGGTCACCGCCATCGCTGTGACGAACCTGAAGATCAGCAATGCGCTGGCAGGGGAGATCGCGCGGCTCGAACCGGAGGTGATGAAAGTTCGTGCCCTCGAGGAAGCGAACCGAGATCTGCTGGCGAAAGTCGAACAGCTCGAAAGCCCACGCAAAGTAAGCGTTCTTGCCTATTTGCACGCCATGACCCAGGCGTTGCCTCGGACCGCCTATCTGACGACGTTTCGATACAAGGGGGACCGACTCGAGATCGACGGCATTGCAAAGACGGCTTCGGAGCTGATCTCGATCCTCGAACGCACCCCGTATTTCAAGAACGTGGAATTCACGGCCCCGACGACGAAGTACCTGCAGGACCAGGAGCGCTTCTCCCTGCGAATGGAGCTCGAAAGGTGACGCTGCGCGAGCGCTGGGAGGCGTTTTCCCCGAGGGAACGGACGCTGATCATCATTGCGGCCGTCGTCGCCGTGGTCGTGCTCGTCCGCTACGTTCCCCTCGGTAGCTTGTCCTCGCTGTCGGCCGGCGGCGAGGACGAACGCTGGCTCGAGGCGCGGCGGGTACGAAACTACCAGAAGATCCTCGCCCGGCGGGACGCGATCAAACGACAGGCCGAACAGCTCAAATCCCGCTACGAGGCCGATCAGCAACGGCTGATTGCCGGAGCCACCCCGACTCAGGTCGCGGCCGAGCTGCAGGGAACGCTGAGTAACATGGCGGGAACGGCCGGACTAAACGTGTTGAGTTCTCAGATCCTCCGCGAAGAGGAAGTAGGAGCGTTCCGGCGGGTCGGAGTACGGCTCACCCTGAGTGGAACCCTCGAGGGGGTAGCAAGTCTACTGACTGCAATCGAGACCGGCTCGTACGATCTGGCGGTGACGTTTCTCGAGATCAACCGCAAGCTAGGCGCCAGCCGCCGACCGACCACCTCACGCCTACCGCAGCGCATCGGAAATCGGACGATTCCTCCACCGGCGCCGCTGACCGCGACGCTCGAAGTGAAGACGTTCATGCGGGAGGCCTCATGAGAAGACTCCTGCAGATCGTCTCGGCTCTTATGTTCGCGCTTGCATTGGCGCTTGCTTGGCGCATCGTGCTGGTCATGCAGGTCGAAACGCCTGCGATCGGCGATGTCAGGCAGGTGGCGGCGATCGAACCTCTCCCTCCTCCCCCGCGGCGCCCGACGCCGACTGGGACGGCGATCGATGCGATCGTCGGCGGCAATCTATTCGAACTCGAGCGCGGCCAGCGCCCCGACGAAGACGCGGACGCCGGCGAGGCTCCACCGCTGCCGCCTCCGACGAACGTGACCCTCAACGGCGTGTTCGTCCGCGAGGGCGAACCGATGGCGATCTTGACCGACGCCGGCGCCGGGGGCCGGCAGTTGACCGTTCGCGTGGGTGAGAACGTGGGGGACTACGAGGTAGGAGAGATCACGGCCGATCGCGTGACCCTGCTCGGTAGCGGGGGGCAGCGTTTTCTCCTCGAGCTCGACATCAAGAAAGGCGCCGTAGCGGGTAGGCCCGCGACCGGGGCGGCCGGCGCGCGTCCCGTGCCCGGCCGTCCCACTCCCGGCAGGCCGCCGACACCACCGCGACCTGCCGTGCGGACTCCTGCGCAAGCGCGAGCCGCCGCTGCTGCCGAGCGTGCTGCAGCGGGGCGCACGGCGGCGGCTCAGCGGGCCGCTGCAGCGCGAGCGCGAGCTGCACAAAATCGTGCAGCGCAAGCCCGCACGCCCGAGCGAGTGGACCCCACACAGGCACGATTGGAGGCTTTGAAGCGACTTCGTGAAGCAGCGCAGGGACGTTGAGGGTAACATAATTCATAGAGGACCCGACGAATGGTGATTGGAAGGATTCGGGGTGCCCGCCGGGGTCTCGGCGGGCTCGTGCGGTGGTCTGCTGCGTGCGCGCTGGTCGGCGTCCTCTGCGTTTTCGAGTCGGCACCGGCCGAGGAGCCTTCACCTACCACCGTGCAGGACGCGAGTGAGGCAGGAAGCGATGCCATCCTCCTCAACTTCGAAGGGGCCGACATTCGCGAAGTAATCTATACCTTCGGTGCGGCGCTGGGGATCAACTACTGGATCGATCCGCGCGTTCAGGGCCAAGTGACGGCGCGCTCGTTCGGTCCGATCTACGTCGATGATCTGTTGCCCGTCTTTCACCAGATCCTGCGAAGCAACGGCTTCGCGGCGATCAAGCAGGGCGATCTCTACATGATCGTGCCCGCCGAGGAGGGCAAGACGCGGGCCGAGATGGACCACGGTGAGATTGGCGAGGCGGCCAAGGAACGTTTCGTCGTGGACTTGGTCCGGGTCCATCACATCGATGCCGAGCAGATCGTCAACTTGCTCAATCCCTTCGTGTCGCCGGGCGGCGACGTCACTGCCGTGCCGCGGAGCAACCTCGTCGTAATCAGCGACATTGCATCGAACGCAGCGCGGCTTCGCGATTTGGTCGACACGTTCGACACGGACACGTTCGCCGACATGCACGGCAAGGTCTATCGCATCGAGAACGCGTCGGTCGAGGACATCGCGCAGGAGCTGACGACGATTCTCGAGAGCTATCAGGTCACCGAATCCGGGGCGCGTACCCACATCATTCCGCTGTTGCGGCTCAACTCGCTGGCGGTGATTGCCTTCGACCCTGCGGTGCTGGCGAACGTGGAGCGGTGGCTCAAGGTTCTCGACACGGTTGCCGAGACCGGAAGTCAGCGACGCGTGTACGTCTACAAGGTCGAAAATTCGAAGGCGACCGATCTGGCCGAGGTCCTCAATGAGGTCTACTCGGGGTTGGCCGAGGAAACCGGCGCCGGAGGCCGGGGGCGAAGCGGGGCTCTCGCCGAGCGCGGGGTCGGTCTAGCGGGCGGGCTCGAATCGGCGCAGCGTGGCCGTCGCGGTGGAGGCCAGCAGCCGGGCCAGCAGACTCCCAGGCAGCGGGCGCAGCTCGTATTGCGCGGGGCGGCGGGTGAAGAGGTAGCGGGCGGAGTCTTTGAGCAGGAGGTCCGCATCGTCGCGGACGAAACGACGAACTCTCTCGTCGTGCTCGCTACCCCCCGGGATTTCGAGATGGTCCGGCACGTCCTGCGCGAACTCGACATCGTTCCGCGGCAGGTGCTCATCGAAATGCTGATCGCCGAGATCAGCCTGAAAGACAGCGAGAGCCGAGGAATGGAGCACGAGTTCGGTGCAGGCTCACGGGCGACCACCGATACGTCGACGAACTCCGATTCGGGTTCTGCTCTGAACGCACTCCTGTTCGGGACGCCGCCGAGCGAGTCGTTCCGCATTGACGGCAGCGTAGGAACGAACGGAATCAGCGGGCTCAAGCTGCAGTGGTTCGGGGGCGACTACGCGGCCACCCTGAACGCGCTTAGCAGCCGGAGCAAGGTGAAGATTCTGTCGCGCCCGCACATCCTCACGACGGACAATCAGGAGGCGCGGATCGTCGTCGGCAAAGAGGTGCCCATCATCACCCAGCAGTCCGACACCGACGTGACCGGAGCCGGCGGGCAGTCGCGCTTTCTCCAGAACGTTCAGTACCGCGACACCGGCGTCGTCGTGCACGTTACACCCCAGGTCAACTCGGCCGGGCTGGTCAATATGACGCTCTCTCAGGAAGTCAGCGAGATCGACAGTGCTACGCAGCTCCAGGGGATCGTATCCCCCACGTTCAGTACGCGGGAAGCCGAGACCACGGTTGTCGTCCAGAGTGGCGAGACGATCGTGATCGGCGGTATCATCCAGGAGACCAACCGCAAGACCGAGTCGGGCGTGCCGTTCTTGATGGACGTTCCCCTGCTCGGGCAGCTTTTCCGTAGCAGTGGAAAGGACAAGGACCGCACCGAGCTGATCGTGCTCATCACCCCGTATGTGGTCCGCGACCGTGAGGAGGCCCGGTCGGTCACGGCCGATTTCCGTGCAAGAGTCGATGACGTCTTGCGCGAGCTCAAGATCGAAGAGACGAGGACCGGGGCCGGTGGGGTTCATACGCTAGTGCTCGAGAAGCCGGCCGACTAACCTGCGGCGCTTGGTCTAGCCCCGAAAAACAGGTAGTTAGGTAAAATTCCGACCACCGCGTCGCGGGCATCGATGACGACTGCAGAGAGCGACAAGACGGGCGGCGGCCGGGCCGAGGCCGCCAGGACGGGCGCCCCGGTGCGGGTCATCGCCGATGACGCCGTCGAGTTAGGGTTCGACGAGGCGCTCAGCGCCGTGCGCCGCCTGCGAGGTGGTCCGGGCCGGCGGCTGCTCAAGCCGCTCTTGCTCCTCTGCGCGCCGCTGCTCGGTGCACTCGATGACCGGAGCAAGCGTGCACTCGAAGAGGCCACCGGCGATTCCCGCGTGTTTTCTACGGCTATGGCAACGGCCCTCAATGTCGTGCTCGACTTTTTCCTTTACCCGATCGCCGGGTATTTCGTCGGCCTGGCTGCGGGAAACCCCCCGCTCACCGAGTCGGACCGGGGCTGGATCGTCCTGGGCCTGCTGGTTGCCACCGCCGAGACGCTCGTGCGTTGGCGCGAGGGGATCTTTCATGCCAGGCCCGCTGAGCACATTCGTCACGGCGGCAGCGCGTACGGTGCGCCGGTGGGGTGGCTTTTGCGGCCCCTCGTGTCGCAGGTCGTGCGCTGGCGGCGAAGCGGCGTGGTGCCCGTCGATGGCTTCTTCTCACCTGAGTTCGAGTCCAAGCGTGAGCGCGAGCGGCGCTACGGCGAAGTCTACACCGTCGAGGAACACGACGCGGGTGCTTACGTACGCCTAGAACTCCCACGCCGCGTTCCTCCGTCGGCGGCGCGGGATCAGCTCGGACTCGGTGAAGAGATGCCCGATTACGACGTGCGCGTTGCGCTCGAGGGCGAGCGCTTGGTCGTCCGCGGCAGGGTGGAGGATGATCGCCTGCGCGCCGTCTGCGGCATCTCGCCCGCCTTTCCGGCCGATTTTGCAGCAGAGATTCCCGTTACGGGTCCCTTCGGTGGGTTCGGCTATCGTTACCAGGACAAGACGCTGGAAATCGTCGTGCTGAAGAAAGGAGCGCGGGTGGATGGAGACGGTTCGAATCAGCGCGCCCGAGGTTGAGCCGGCGCCGGAGGAGGTGAGTGACGAGCAACTCGCCTCGCTTCTTGGAATCGACTCCAGCACGGTTGCCAAGCTTGGCCGGGGCCGCATGCGCCGCTTCGCCCCCGACGGTGTCGGGCCCTCCGACCTGGCGGCGCCAGCGGCGCGGCGGCTTCTCGACCGCTTGGGAATCGAGCCGAGCCGACTTGGGTTGATCGTCTTTGCGACGAATACCCCCGATCTGACGTTTCCCGGATCGGCCTGCCTACTGCAGGCGCACCTGGGTGCCGAAACGGTGGGCTGCCTGGACGTTCGAATGCAGTGCTGCGGTTTTGTCGCCGCTGTCGAGGTAGCGCGACGATTCGTCGGGCTCGGCACCTACGAGCACGTGCTGGTGGCGGCGGCGGAGGTGCCGTCCCATCAGAACCGCTTCGACGGAATCGAACCAGAACTCGCTTGCCTGACGGCGGACGGCGCGGGGGTCGTCCTGGTCGGCCGCGGCGTCGAGGGACCACGCGTCCTGTCCTGTGCAGCCGAGACG
>CAZQYE010000117.1:0-7152 GCA_964597375.1 uncultured Myxococcales bacterium | reverse complement strand
GGGCGGTTCGCAGGATGAACTGGGCATCGCTCGAGGTCAGCTGTCCCGAGTCGTTCGCGTCTCCGCACGCGAGCCGTTGGCACGAGGCGTTACACACGTCCCCGAACGCCCAGGCAGCCTCGCCATCGTCACACTGCTCGAACGGGTCGATGAGGCCGTTTCCGCAAGTGACCGAAAGCGGTGCAGGACAAATCAGCTCCACCGGCGTACCGACGACGAACTGCAGGAGGATCAAGGCGTCGGTCGCGGTGATGTGACCGTCCGAATTGACGTCGCACACTTCGAGGGCACACGACTCGAGACCGACGGAGACGCGCAGGACGTAAAGAACGTCTTTGATCGTCGGCGTGCCGGAAAAATCGGTGTCTCCGCAGTTGCCGTTGACGCGACAGTCGACCAGGCACAGATCGCCGCGGTGGGTCAGCATGTCGCCGTCGTCACACTGCTCGGCGAAGTCGATCATTCCGTTCCCGCATTTACTGCCGCGCGGATCGAGCCGATCGAGCAGCCGGGTGAGATCGCTGTGGTGGGTGTCGTACATGCACTCGGTCAGGGCCGAGAGTGGATAGACGGTTCCGGCGAGGACGTTCGAGCACCGGTGTGGAAAACCTAGATCGCCCAGGTCGATGGCCGCGCAGTTGTTGGCGATTCGCTTGAGGACCTTGTTGTGCGCGGTGACGATGTTGCCGTCCGTCCTGTCGTCTCCCGTGGCTGGCTCGAGGGGATCGAGCTCGGCGCGGCAATCCACCGTACCCGCTGCAAGGCGACCCAGGGTTTGCTTGCGGAGGCAAGTGGCGCGAGCGTCGAGTTCGGCGGTGAACATGCGCGACGCACTACGGGCGACGAGTTCCTGGCACGCAAGCTCCGGCGAGTCCAGGGGGGCGGGGGCCAGCGGGTGCTCGACATCCAGAAGGTTGAGCACAATCTCCTCCGTAGCCGCGGCGATGCACAGTTCGTGGTCGAATGCAGTGTACGGAGGGCCGTCGGGATCGTCGCAGAAACCGGGGAATCCGATATTCTCCATCACGACTCCGAGGCAGCTACGTGTCAGTTTCTGCCCGAGCGTGAGGCGGGCACTTCTCAGGCGCGAGTCGATGGCCTCGTCCCCTGTCCCCTCGTCGACCGACGCCAAGCAGTCGACCGTCAGTGTTTCGGGGGGCTGCCCGGCGACGGACACGAGACAGTCCTGCCGCGCTTCGAAAACCGACCGAACGTACTCACTTCCGGCCGCCAGCGATTGTGTGATGCAGGCCGTCTCCTCGGGGGTGAGCGACGCTCTCGCGGACGCGGGCGCGAGCGGCATCGCCAAGACCGCTGCGAGCGCAGCCCATGCCGCGACCGGTTTTGTGCGTGGTCGAGCCATCCGTAAACCTTCGGCGAACCAATCCCTTCCGCAGAGGAGCCCCTGGCGATCGCCAACGGAGACGTTAGCCGGCTTTCTCCGGGACCGTCAAGGCGGCGGCGGACCCTGCGGCGCCCCAGGCGATGCAGGTGACGGCCAGGCCGTGAATGGCGCCGGCGGCATGCCGGCGGGGGCGGGTTTGACATCCCAAGGCGCGCAGCATTCCTAATGCCGGACCACGATCGGGGACGGGCCGGGACCCCCCCGATCGGGGGAATGTATGACAGCAGACGAGATCAGAGAGCAACTCAAGCAGGTCAAGTACCCGGGGTTTTCCCGAGACATCGTCTCATTCGGGATCGTACGGGAAATCGAGGTGGACGAGCGCCGCACCCAGGTGCGCCTGTTTCTTGCCACCGAAAACGAGGACGTCGTGCGCCAGATCGTCGAAGAAGTCGAGGCGGTCCTCGGCCGGATCGAGGGGTTGGCCCCCGCCGACATTATCGTCGAGCGGCCGCGGCCGCAGCAGGGGCCAGGCGAGGCCGCGCGGGCGCTCGGACGCGGTCCGTCGAGGATCGAGGGGGCATCGCGGGTGCTCGCGGTGGCTAGCGCCAAGGGCGGCGTGGGCAAGTCGACGGTCGCGTCCAACCTTGCGGTTGCGCTGGCACGATCCGGCCTCCGGGTTGGTCTTCTCGACGCCGATATCTATGGTCCGAGCGTTGCAGCGATGTTCGGGGTCGAGCCGGGCGGGCGCGTGCCTGCCGATGAGGAGCAAGGAATGATCCCCGTCGAGCGTCACGGCGTCCGGCTCATGTCGATGGGGATGTTCGTGCGTGAGGGGCAGCCGCTCATCTGGCGCGGTCCGATGCTGGGCAAGGCGCTGCACCAATTCATCGACGACGTTGCGTGGGGCCAGCTCGACTACTTGTTGCTCGACTTGCCCCCGGGCACCGGCGACGTTCAGATGACCGTCACCATGCAGTGGGCGATCGATGGGGGCATCATCGTTACCACACCGCAGAAAGTCGCCCTTGCCGATGTTTCCCGGGGCGTTCGGATGTTCAAGGAAGCGGGGGCTCCGGTAGTCGGCGTGATCGAAAACATGAGCTATCACCTGTGCCCGGGCTGTGGCCGCCGGACCGATCTGTTTGGCCACGGCGGCGGCCGCAGGATCGCCGAAGAAGAAGGAATCGCGTTTCTCGGCGAGCTGCCGTTGGTGCGGTCGGTGCGGCAGGGGGGAGACGAGGGGCGGCCGATCGTTGCCTCTGACCCGAACGGCGAGGCCGCGGCGGCCTTCGCGCGTGTGGCCGAACGTCTCACCCTGGAGGTGCCGGTCGAGGAGGCAGGCCATGCCTGAGCAAGCCCGGAATTCGGCTACGCGCCCCGAGCTCGAGCGGCTCGAAGGCGTCCGCCAGGTGGTCGCGGTGTCGAGCTGCAAGGGGGGTGTCGGCAAATCGACCGTCGCCGTGAATCTCGCCCTGGCGCTGGCCAAGGCGGGACATCGAACGGGGCTGGCCGACGTCGATTTCTACGGGCCCAGTGCACAGATCATGCTCGGCATTACGGAGAAGCCTCGGCCGGGACGGGGAGACTTGATCGCACCGGTGCACGCCCACGGCATCGACGTCATGTCGATGGGCTTTTTCCTCGACGAGAACGCTCCCGTCATTTGGCGCGGACCGATGGCGATGAGCGCAACCCGTCAGTTCTTGCGGGGGGTCGAGTGGCGTGACCTCGATGTCCTCGTCGTCGATCTGCCACCGGGCACCGGAGACATCGTGCTCACGCTGGTCCAGGACGTGCCCGTCGACGGCGCACTCGTCGTCACGACTCCCCAGGACGTCGCGCTTGCCGACGTCCGCCGCGGCATTGGGATGTTCGAACGAGTAAACACACCGGTACTCGGGCTGGTGGAGAACATGAGCGTGTTCGTCTGCCCGGACTGCGGTACCCGAGACGAACTGTTCGGTAGCCGCAGCGGGGACCAGCTTTGCGCCGAACTGGGTATTTCGGTTCTCGCCGAGCTTCCACTCGACGAGCGGGTATGCCGCAGCGGGGACGAGGGGGTACCGATCGTCGTCGCCGAACCCGAGCATCCGGCCAGCCGCGAGTTTGCTCGATTGGCCGAAGCGACGATCGAGCGCCTGGCCCGAGGTGCGGCTGGCCGCGAGCCCGAACCCGAGGAAATGCGCTGCGACGAGGCGCGGGGCGTGCTCGAAGTACGCTGGAGCGACGGCGTCGTGACGTCGTACCGTCTCGCGGGGTTGCGCGGGTGGTGCCCGTGCGCCGAGTGCCAGGGACACTCGGGCAGCCGGCGTTTCGTCGACGGCGGCGACGCAACGCTGACTCGAGTCGAGGGAGTCGGCCGGTATGCCGTGCGCTTCTTCTGGGGCGATGGCCACTCCACGGGCATGTACCCGTACGCATATTTGCGCGAGCTCGCCGACGCGCCCGAGTGCCGCGTAGAGTAAACGTTGCTAGGCGTTCAGACTTTCGGTTCCTTCCACCACGGGTAGAAGTCCGGCATGTCCCGCGCCGCGCTCATCGTGAAGCGGGCCGGTCGCTTTTCGAGGAAGCTCTGGACCCCCTCGTAGGCGTCCGCCTGGCGGCCGGCCCAGTAGATGCACTTCGAATCGATCAAGTGCGCGCTTTGCGGATCGTCTTCGCCGAGGCAGTGCCATAGCAGTGCCTTTCCGAGAGCAACCGACACGGCCGACGTATTGTCCGCGATCTCGCGTGCGATCGACATGGCCTTTTCGAGCACCTCGGCGGCCGGCACGACGTAGTTGAACAGCCCCGATGCGGCTTCCTCACGCGCGCGGAACACGCGTCCGGTCGTGCACCACTCGAGCGCTTTACCGATGCCCACGATGCGCGGCAGAAACCACGACGAACACGCTTCGGGCACGATTCCCCGGCGGCTGAATACGAAGCCGATCTTGGCATCTTCGGCTGCAACCCGCATGTCCATTGCCAGAGTCATGGTGATGCCGACTCCGACGGCGGCCCCGTTGATCGCCGCGATGACCGGCTTACGACACGCGAACGCCGCTAGGGCGACGCGCCCGCCGCCGTCGCGGTGCTCGCTGAGACCGACTTCGTGGCCGCGTGCCTCGGCGTCGAAGGTGGCGCCGCCCGCACCGAGATCGGCACCGGCACAGAACGCCCTGCCGTCGCCGGTGACGACGACTGCGCGCACCGCGTCGTCCTCGCTCGCCCGAGCGAACAGCTCGACGAGCTCTTCCATCATCCGGGTCGTGAACGCGTTCATCCGCTCCGGCCGGGATAGCGTGACGACTGCCACACCGTTTTCCACTGCGTATTTGGTTTCCCTCAGTTCCATGGGCGCCTTCTTTTGCACGTTCGCAGAGGCATGGAAAGGCGCCCTTGCCAGCCTGGCAACCCGACTTAAATTTCGGCTGGAAAGCCGGTTCCTCGCGGACCGGTCAACATCGCGACATGGAGGTGGACGCCATGTTCGGGAGCTTTGGTGCCGATCCGTTCGGCTGGAGTCCGTGGGAACAGCTCGAACGGCTACAGGAAGAGATGGATCGCCTGTTCGCCGCGCGCCGGCCGGGAGAGACCGGCCAGCCCCCGGTGAACGTGTGGATTGGTGAAGACGATGCGCTCGTGACCGCCGAGCTTCCGGGCTACGACGGGAGCAATCTCGACCTGGCGGTTCACGGCTCGACACTGACGCTCAAGGGCCAGCGCGACAGCGAAGAGGAAGACGACGTTCGGTATCTCCTTCGCGAACGGCGAAACGTGCGATTTACGCGACGGCTCGAGCTACCGTTCGAGATCGACGCGGAGCACGTCGAAGCCCGCTTCCGCGATGGGGTGCTGACCGTCAAGCTGCCGCGCAGCGAAGCGGACCGGCCTCGCCACATCGCCATCGAGGCGTCGTGACGGGCGGAGACGAGACACCGAGTAAGGAGGTGCGAAGATGACGACGAGCGTTGCGACTCAGAAGGAATCTCCGCGTCGGGTGTATCGCCCGCGGGTCGACGTCATCGAGCGCTCCGGCGAGTACGTCATTGAAGCCGAACTGCCGGGAATCGCCCCCGACGCCGTCGACCTGACGATCGAGAAGGACAGTCTGACACTGCGTGGCCGGGCGCCCGACGAGGAACGTGAGGGCTACAAACTAGTGCATGCCGAGTACGCGCCGCGCGAATTCTCGAGGACGTTCGTGTTGTCGGACGAGATCGACGTCGACAGCGTGCGCGCGACAATGAAGAACGGAGTGCTCAAGCTCACGCTGCCCAAGGCGGCGGAGAAACACGGGCGCCAGATCACGGTGGAGGCGGCGTGACGCGAGTGAACTCCGCTACGGTTGTCGAAGGGAGGTGATGGACATGACGATCCGGGATCTGATTCCGAAGAGATGGACTGAGAAGAACGTCCCGGTTCGCCGAGTCGATGATCCGTTGCTTGCGATTCAGCGGGACTTCCACCGACTGTTCGACGAACTGTGGGACGACTTCCTCGTTCCGGCGGGACCGCTGGGCCGAGTCTTCGGTCGCGGGTACATGCCGCAGATGGACATTGCCGAAACCGATGACGGCCTGCGCGTCGAGGTCGAACTTCCTGGGATGGACGAGAAGGACCTCGATGTGACCATTTCGTCGAGCGCCCTGACGGTGCGCGGCGAAAAGAGCGAGGAGAAGTGTGACGAGCGCAAGGACTACGTGTTCCGCGAGCGCTCGTACGGCTCCTTCGAACGGACGATCCCGCTGCCGGAAGGACTCGACATCGACGCAGCCAAGGCGACCTTCCGAAAGGGGGTCCTCACGATCGACCTTCCGCGGACCGAGGAGGCCCGGCGTCGCAGCCGGCACATCCAGGTCGAAGCAGCCTGATCCAGGCGGGGCGGCCTATTGAGGGTCGCCCCGTTTTGCATGTCGAAAGCCGCCGGTTCCTTTTTTGTCGAGACCAACCCGTATGTTAGGCGCTCGATCGTTGCCTCGGCGAGACGAGCGAACCTACGGCTGGGGGGTCATCGGGTTCGGCGACGCCGGTCGGCGTTCCTTATTGAGAGCCGAGCGAGGTTTTCCTCCGAAACCCACCCCGTTTCCGTTCGCTGTGCCAGCGTGTAGCGAGGGGCGTACGGGGAGCGTGAGTGTCGAAAGCCCGCCGTGCTGCAGGTATACTCGTCAGCCTAGACTCTGCGTCCGGCGCACGAGGGGAGGATTCATTCATGCAAGATACGCAACGTACGGGAATCATTTGGCGCGGCTCGCGCCGCCGGCGGTGCCTGGCCTTGGCCGCGGTGCTGGCAGCCGCCGCGTTCGGTGCAATGCCGGCCTCGGCGCAGGTCGCCTACGTCAACCCGGAAACCGGTGAGCTTGCAGCCTCGCCACCGCCCGGCGGCCAAATCGTCGCTAGAGAAGCGGGCACGCGCGGGCCGCTCGAGGTGCAAACCAGCCCGGTCCCCGGTGGCGGCAAGATGATCGTTCTCGACCAGCGCTTCATGCCGGCGGCCGTGGCGACCGTGGGGCCGGACGGACATGTGACGGGAGGCTGCGCCGCTGGCAGCGAGGCCGAAAGTGCGGTGAACCGTGCCGCAAGTGCCGAGGAAGCGAGGCGATGAGGAGCGCGCGGGCGATGAGGTGGAGCACTGTATGCGCTGCGGCGGTTCTGGTGTGTGTCGTTGGGGCACAGTCGGCCCTGGCCGTAACGATGAACGTCGTGAACAACGATGGTCCGGGCGAAGGATTCAACGATCCGACTCCCGTGACCCCCGTCGGTGGCAACTCGGGTACGACACTGGGGGAGCAGCGCCTGCTCGCGTTCCAGTACGCAGCCGA
>CAZQYE010000116.1:0-7159 GCA_964597375.1 uncultured Myxococcales bacterium | reverse complement strand
GCATCTTCTACACCCCGCCGGCCGAGTACGGATCCTTGCCCGAGGCACGCAAGGTCTTGACCAGCAAACGAGCCCAAGGGCCGGCGCTGATCGCGACCCGGGATGCACGCGCGAAGTTTCTGACGCGCTTCGTGTTTTTGCTGTTCTTCGTCTTTTTCATCCGCAGTCCTCGCGACGTCAAACTGGTCGTCGCGGTCATCATTGCCTGCCTGCTGCTTACGTATTTCAACGTCAGTACCGCTGCAGGCCCGGCCGGTTGGGGAACCGGCCGGCTCCGGGTGATGGGAAGCCTAGGCGCCGCGGTTTACGCCGGGCGCAATCCCAACAAGCTGGCGTATTTCGCTCTGTTCGGGCTGACGTTGCTGTGGTACGGACGCCGAGCGATTCGGAATCCGCTCGTCTATCCGTTGTGGTTATCGGGCGTCGCACTCACCTTCGTGATGATTCCGATGACCGGGTCGCGTAGTGGAATGCTCAATCTGCTGCTCTTCATTGCGATCGTACTGTTCGAGGGCCGCTTCAACTACCGAAAGGTGCTCGGTTTGGCGTTCGTCGCTTTCTTCATCATCGTCCAGTTCGGTTACGATACGAATGTGGTGGAACTGATCTTCCCCGAAACGGTGGCTTCGAGGCTGACACGGTTCGACGTCCGGACGGAGGCGCTCGAGCAGGGGCTCGAAGCCCAGGGATCCGCGGAAGGGCGTCTTCGGACCGCGCAAGCCGCATTGCGGGCATGGCAGCGGCACCCGCTGATCGGGGTCGGGATCGGGAACTTCGAGCTCGAACGTGCGGTGACCGACCCGTTCGGTACGGTGGGGCCGCCGCACAATTCTTACCTGTGGTCGCTGGCCGAAGGGGGATTGATCACATTCGTATTGTTCATGACGTTCTTCGTGCACGTCTTCAGACAGCTACGCATGATCGAATGGGAGTATCAGGCCCGCTTCGGTCCGGTCGGCCTCGGCTGGTTGGTGAGCGCCTCGCGGACCGCTCTCATTGGTTTTCTGTTCTTCTCGTTCTTCGCCGATATGTGGCACCATGTCATGTTCTACATCGTCATGGGACTGTCCCTGGTGCTGATCCGGATGCACCAGGTCTACGCCGAAACCGGCCAGGTTCCTGAGGCGTTCCGCATCGGGCGCCCGGCACCGTCCGTCGAGGCTTGACGAGTAGTCCGCTCTAGCAGGCGAGGGCGCGCCCTGGCGGGCGGGGGTGGACGCCCGTCGAGGTGGTCCAGCGGCCAGCTGGCGGGCGGCCCCCGGAGAGGGGGGCGCACCCGGCCCCGCGGAAAACCGGATTTTCGGCCTTTCCGGCCACCCAGGCGACCGACTTCGATTGCTTCCCGTGGATTCCTGAGATTTCGGCGCTAGAATGGCGTCGATGGCCGAGCACCGAAAGCTCCGGGATGCCGAGGGCCGAACGTCGACCCAGGAACGGGTTCGCTGGCGGCGTCCGCGCATGTACCAGGTCGTCATTCTCAATGACGACTACACGCCGATGGAGTTCGTCGTGTGGGTGCTGAGGTCGGTCTTCCACAAGCCGCACGACGAAGCGACCCGGCTGATGCTCGAGGTCCACACGCGCGGAAAGGGCGTCTGCGGTGTATTTACATACGACGTCGCCCGCACGAAGGCGCGCCAAGTCGAGAGTCTGGCGCGCAAACACGAACATCCGCTGTGTTGCGACGTCGAAGCGGTAGAGACGGAGTAGTACGTGCTCATCTCCGATGAACTCGAGAACACTCTGAAGCGGGCTTTCGAGCGGGCACGGTCGGCCCGTCACGAGTTCGTGTCTCCCGAACACTTGCTGTACGCGCTGACGTTCGACCGGGTGGCCTCGGACGTACTCTATCATTGCGGTGCGGACGTGACCGGTTTGCGCCGGGAGCTCGACGCGTTTCTCGAGGAGACGATGCCCTGTTACCCCGAAGAGCAGGGCGGAGAGAGCGGCGAGCCCCCCGAGCCGCAGTACACCCTCGGGATGCAGTTCGTCCTGCAGGTTGCGGCGGCGAACGTGCGTGCGGCGGGCAAGGAGCAAGTCGACGGTGCGAGCGTGTTGGCGGCGATCTTCCGCGACCGCGAATCCCACGCCGTGTATTTTCTGGGCAAGCACCGGGTGACGCGGCTCGATGTACTGCGCTACATCTCGCACGGCATTTCGAAAGTCGAGCCCGACGAAGGGGACTTCGATTTCGACGAGGACGTCGAAGCGGAGGAGGAAGTCGAGGAACGCGACGGGCGTGACCCGCTGTCCCGGTTCTGCGTGAACCTCAATGAGCGTGCCGCCCGTGGAGAGATCGACCCTCTCATCGGACGCCGAAACGAGCTGGACCGGGCGATTCACATCTTGGCGCGCCGCCGCAAGAACAATCCCGTGTTCGTCGGCGATGCCGGGGTCGGCAAGACGGCCATCGTCGAAGGGCTGGCGCTGGCGATTTGCCACCGCGAAGTGCCGCGCGTTCTGGCCGACACGACGATCTATGCCCTCGACATGGGCCGCCTGCTAGCCGGCACGAAGTACCGCGGAGACTTCGAGGAGCGCATGACGTCGGTGATCCGCGCCGTCGTCAAGCAGCGCAAGAAGGCCATCCTGTTCATCGACGAGATTCACAACGTCGTCGGTGCCGGGGCGGCGTCGGGCGGCGCGATGGACGCGTCGAACATGCTCAAGCCGGTTCTTGCCAACGGCGACATCAAATGCATCGGCACCACGACGTACAAGGAATACCGGAACGTCTTCGAAAAGGACCACGCCCTGTCGCGCCGGTTCCAGAAGATCGAGGTGCCCGAGCCATCGCCGCAAGAAGCGATCGCGATCCTCAAGGGACTGCAGCCGCGCTACGAGCGCTTTCACCGCGTGCGCTACACGCCGGCGGCGATCCGAGCGGCGGTCGAGCTGTCGGCCCGTCACATCAACGATCGCTTCCTTCCCGACAAGGCGATCGACGTGATGGACGAGGCAGGTGCCGAGGTGCACCTGCGGCGGGCAGACGGGCTCCGATACGTACGGGTCTCGCCCAAGGACATCGAAACGGTCGTTTCGCGAATTGCTCGGATCCCGGCCAAGACGGTCAAGGTCGACGACCGCAAGCGGCTCGAGACGCTCGGGCGCGACCTCAAGCTGTTGATCTACGGCCAGGACGAGGCGGTGGATACCGTCGTGCGGGCGATCCGCCTGGCGCGCGCCGGGTTGGGAGAGCCGGGACGGCCGATCGGCTCGTTCTTGTTCTCCGGTCCGACGGGCGTCGGCAAGACGGAGTTGGCGCGGCAGCTCGCGCGGGTGCTCGGGATCGGCTTCATCCGCTTCGACATGAGCGAGTACATGGAGAAGCATGCCGTGTCACGACTCATCGGCTCGCCTCCCGGATACGTCGGGTACGACGAAGGGGGGCAGCTCACCGAAGCCGTGCGCCGCCAGCCGCACTCCGTAGTCTTGCTCGACGAGCTCGAGAAAGCGCATGAAGACATCTTCAACATCCTCTTGCAGGTCATGGACTATGCGACCTTGACCGACAACACGGGGCGCAAGACGGACTTTTCGCAGACCATCTTGGTGATGACGACGAACACCGGCGCGCGCGAGGCGATGAACAACGCGATTGGGTTCGAGCACAAAGCCTCGTTCGAGGAGCGCAGCGAAAAAGCAATCGAGAAGATGTTCAGCCCCGAGTTCCGCAACCGGCTCAGCGCGGTGGTGCAGTTCCGGTCGCTCGGAATCGACATCGCCGAGCGGATCGTCGAGAAGACCGTCGCCGAGCTCGAAGAGAGGCTGTCGGCCAAGCGTGTTCAGCTCGTGCTCGATCCCGAGGCGCGGCGCTACCTGGCCGAGCGCGGCTACGACGAGCGCTACGGTGCGCGGCCGATCCGCCGGTTGATCGAGACCGAAGTATCCCAAGCCTTGAGCGAGGAGATCCTGTTCGGCCGGCTCGCCAAGGGCGGACGGGTCGTGATCGAGCGCGGCCCCGAGGGCCTGACGTTCTCGTTCTGAGGAGCGGGCGCCACCGGAGCGCCGCCCTGGAGATCGCCCGCCAATGCCGATCCCGCAGCACATCAACGTGGTACTCATCGGTATGCCCGCCGCCGGCAAGAGCACGATCGGCGTCGTCCTGGCAAAACGCACGGGGCGGGCGTTCGTCGACACGGACTTGCTGGTGCAGGAGCGGGCCGGCAAGCCCCTCCAGCAGATCATCGCCGACGAGGGGACGAGCGCCTTGCGAGCGCTCGAGGACCAGTGCGTTGCCGAGCTTCGCTGCCGGGCAGCTGTGATCGCAACCGGTGGCAGCGTGGTCTACAGCGATGAGTCGGTCGCGCACCTGCGGCGCGGCGGCGTGCTCGTGTATTTGAACGTTCCTCTGGCCGAGCTTGCCGTGCGATTGACGGACGCAGACACGAGAGGGCTGGTGCGCCGGCCCGGGCAGAGCCTTTCCGAGCTGTACCGGGAGCGGGCACCCCTTTATCGGCGCGCGGCGGATGTGGAAGTGGACTGTTCGGGCCTTGCGCCGGCAGAGGCGGTTTCGGCCGTAGAGCGCGCCCTCGCGGCCACCGATTGGAAGGAGGGGCAGTGATCGAGAAGGCGATCACGGTGGTATCGGGGCTTCCCCGCTCGGGAACGTCGATGATGATGCGGATGCTCGAGGCGGGGGGCCTTGCGCCGCTGACCGACGGCGTGCGTCGCGCCGATGAGGACAATCCGCGTGGTTACTACGAGTTCGAGCCGGTAAAGCGTCTGGCAGACGATGCAAGCTGGCTCGGGGACGCCCGTGGCAAGGCCGTCAAAATCATTTCCGCGCTCTTGAAACACCTGCCGCCGGGCCTCGAGTACCGAGTGATTTTGATGAACCGCAGGATCGACGAAGTGCTGGCTTCGCAGCGGGCGATGCTCGAGCGGCGCGGCCGGCCGGCCGGCGAGGACGACGATCGCATGCGCGAGCTGTTCGAGCGTCACCTCGCCGACGTGCGCGCCCGCTTGTCCGCGCGTGCCGACACTCGTGTGCTCGAGGTGGACTACGCTCAGACTGTCGCTGATCCAGGCGCGACGGCAGCGCGCGTCAACGAGTTCTTGGGCGGCGGTCTCGACGAAGCCGCGATGGCGGCTGCCGTAGATCCGGCACTGTACCGGCAGCGCTGAGCCCTTAGCAGTCGAGTGGGATCTGCGCGTCCGCTATCGTGAGCGGATTCGTGCGCTGGATCCCGAACAACCGCCGCCTCGGCCGTCGCCGGCCCGAGCCTGCACGGCACATCGAGCCGATCGAAGACGCCGAAACGGCGCCCCCGGTGCCGTCGGCGTCGCTGGTTTCCCGGGCGGTAGCCTCGACCACCGAGTTCGCGGCGAGCCTGGCTGCCGGTGCGGGGCAGCTGTGGCGGCTGGCCTGGCCGGTGATGCTCTCGCAGGTCCTGGTAACCGGAGTTTCTCTCGCCGACCTCGCGATGGTGGGCCGCCTCGGGCCCGAGGCGATGGCTGCGGTCGGCTATGCGACGCAGTTCTTCTTCATGACGCAGGCGGCCTTGTTCGCAGTGGGGTTCGCGTGTGTGGCGATGATGGCGCGGGCGATCGGGGCCGGTCGTCCGGACGATGCCCGGCGCGCCATGGGCGCGGCCATCGTGGTTGCCGTAGCCACGGCCGCGCTGGTCGCCGCGGCCGTTTTGATCGCTCCCCGCACGGTTCTCGGCTGGCTCAACGCAGCGCCCCCTGTGGTTGAGCTCGCCGTTCCGTATCTGCGCTTGGTCCTGGGTTCGTCGCTGCTCTTGGCGGTCGCCCTGGTGCTCGAAAACGGTCTTCGCGCCGACAAGGACACGGTGACGCCAATGCGGATCTCGATCGTAGTGGCCGGCGTCAAGGTGATTCTGAGTGCGCTGCTGATCTTCGGACTGGCAGGATTGCCCCGCCTCGAGTTGGTCGGTGCGGGCATTGGAACGGTCGTCTCGCAGATCGTCGGCGTGTTGCTGTTCTTGCGGGTCGTCGTGCGGGCGCCGGTCGGTTCGGCGATCGCGCTGAGGCCGGGGGACGTCGCCGGGGGCGTCCGCTTGGTGCCCGCGGTCGTGCGGCTGGCCGCTCCCGGCGTCGGCGAGCGCATCATTTTGAACCTTGCACTGCTCAGCTACTTTGCCCTGCTCGGGCGCTACGGGACCGTTGCCGTTGCTGCATACACGGTTGGAGTGCGCGCTCTGTCGTTTTCGTGGATTCCCGGCATCGGCTTTGGCGCTGCGGTTGCAACGCTGGTCGGCCAGGCCCTCGGGCGGGGAGCAGAGAGCGAAGCCGAGCAAGTGGGCAAACATGCTGCGCGTATGGCCGTGGTCGTTGCGGTCGTGCTCGGCACGCTCGCCGGTGCGGCTCGCTTTCCGATCGCGCGCCTGTTTACGACCGACGCGGCGACGATCGCGACGCTCGGGCCTTTCATGCTGTGCCTGGCGTTTGCCCAGCCGATGCTGCAGCTTCATTTCACCCTCGCCGGGATGCATCGCGGAGCCGGCGACACCTGGACGCCGATGGTCGCTGCGACGATCGGCAACTGGGGGCTGCGCGTTCCGATTGCCTCTCTGTGTGCACTGGTTTTGCACACGGGATTGGCGTGGCTATGGGCCGCGCTGCTGTTCGATCACACGGCGCGCGCCTCCTGGCTTCTTGCGTCGCTGCGGCGTGGCGCCTGGAAACGCAGGCCCGTGCGCGTCTGACCGGGGCGCGGCCGGCACCGTGCGCTCTTGCTCTTGGCGGTACGCCGCCGGCTTTGGTGCTTGGCGCAGAGACCGAAGATCAGGCGCAAGCGGCTGCCTTTACAGCGCTGCCGTCGGACGCCGAGCCGGCTGCCCACTCGTCAGCGCTTGACGGCGACGATGTAGGCGACCCAAGCCGGGTCGCTCTCGGCATGCTCTCGGCGCCGGTACACGTCGTTGCCTTCGCCGGTCTCGCGGTCGGTGTTCTCCCAGTACACGTCCGAACGCCTGAATCCCGCCTCGGCCAGGAGTTCGCGGATTTCGGGCAACGTCCATAGGCGCCAGTCGTACGAGAACGCGCGCCGTTTCTCGCTGCCGTCGGGGAAGCGAAAGTGGATGTAGAAGCGGCAGTGATGGGTGATCGGATCGAACCGGTGCTGCTCCCACACGTAGCGGAACCCCCGCATGCGCTTTACTTCCTCGTGGCCTTCTTCCATCACCTCCGAACC
>CAZQYE010000115.1:0-7162 GCA_964597375.1 uncultured Myxococcales bacterium | reverse complement strand
CGCTCGTTCACCCTCGACCGAGGGTGGGTCCCCCGAAGCCCACCCGTCCTGCTTGGATAGCACCGGCCATGCGCCGGCGTCAATGCCCAAAAATACGGTCTTGCGGCCCCGTTTTCATGGACACGGCCCGGGCGCTGGCATAGAACGTGTTTCAATCACGACTCGGGAGGACAACCATGGCGGGTAAACTAGAGGGAAAGGTCGCTGTCATCACCGGGGGCGGCAGCGGAATTGGGCGCGGCACCGTCCTGCGCTTTCTCGACGAGGGCGCCAAAGTGGTGCTTGCGGACCTCAACGAACGAACGGCGGCCGAGACACTCGAACTGGCCGGCCAGAAAGGCGCTGCCGATCGCGCGCGCTTCATCAAGACAGACGTGTCCAACGAGGACCAGGTCGCTGCGATGGTCGATCTGGCCGTCTCGGAGTTCGGGCGGCTCGACTGCGTGTTCAACAACGCCGGGCTTCCCGGCGCACTCGGAGAACTCGACGAAATCAAAGCCGAAGACTGGGACTTCACGTTCAGCGTCCTCGTTCGGGGGGTCTTTCTCGGCATCAAGCACGCAGCCAGGGTCCTCAAGAAACAGGATCAGGGAGGCGTGATCCTCAATACCGGCTCCACCGCCGGACTATCGGGCGGATGCGGTCCCCACGCGTACTCGGCCGCAAAAGCAGCGGTGATCAACCTGACTCGCTCGGCATCCGTGGAGCTTGCGCGCAAGAACATCCGGGTCAACGCGATCTGTCCCGGTGGGATTCTCACGCCGCTCGTCCATCGCGGCAGTGAGGAGGCGATGGAAGAGGGCATGCGCAACTCGCAGCCACTCAAGATCGTCGGGCGGGCCGAAGACGTAGCCGCCCTCGCCTGTTTCCTGGCCAGCGACGAGGCCCGCTTCGTCACCGGAGGCGTGTACGTGATCGACGGGGGACTGACCGCCGCCGGTCCGCACGTGTACCGCGGACAGTGGGAAGCGGCCATGGGCGCCGGGCTCGATCGAGGCACGGTAGATTTCTAGGCGCTCCTCAGTGCGCCGTGAAAGCCGATCACCGCGGCCGGCGATCGGCTTTCACGAGCCGCGCGGAACCCTGCCAGCTCGCGAAGCCTTTTTCTGCCGGCCGCGATTTTCCGCTGGCGGTCCGGACCAAAGCGTACTAGGATCGGCTCGCCGCGCGAGTCGCGCCGGCTCGGTGCGCGCGCACCGAATGACGCGGTGGGCAAGCAGCCCTGCCAAAGGAGCGAGGACCATGGCCGATAGCGTTTACAAGATCATCGAGCTGGTCGGAACCAGCACGGAATCGTGGGAAAAGGCCGCAGCCAACGCCGTCGAACGGGCGTCGCAAAGCCTGCGGGACCTGCGCATCGCCGAGGTTGCCGAGCTCGACATGCACCTTGAAGACGGCAAGATCGCGGCGTACCGCGCCAAGGTCAAGGTGTCGTTCAAGTACGAAGGGTAGCCTCAGGCGCTGCGGGTGCAGCGAGCGACGATGCCGCGCTCGCTCCACCCGGCGAACCAGGCTTCGACCTGGTCGGGCTGGGCTCCGGCAGCAGCAAGCTCTGCGGTGACGGCGATCAGAATCCGGCCGTCGCCGAGAGCTTCGATCGCACGCGCTTCGAGTTCGGAGATGGGCGTGCATTCGACGTCGTAGCCTCTGCGGCTGACGAGCACTGTCTGCGGCCGGCCCTCGAGTACGATGTCGATCCGCTCTTTCGGCGTACTGCGCGCGGCCCACAGGTCCGCGATCGGCCACCGCGAGCGAATCACGCTGACCCCCGGTGCAAAATCGATCGTGGCCGTCGCCCAGTCTTCGGCGGTCCACTCGGTCAGCTCCGAGACGTCCAGCGGCGGAGCCGGCGGCGCATGAAAAGCGTTCCAAACCGCCCACTCCAATCGCGCGAGGTCGGCCAGGAATGGAAGCTCCGCGGACAAAGGATCCGCATCGAGTAAATCGGCAAGGGTGCCGCCGATCGCGTTCAGGTTGTAGCATCCCTTTGGAACGAGCGGCAGGTAGCGGCGCGCGAGCTCACGGAAGCGGCCTGTTCCCAGCAGGTGCCTGACGGCCGGGTAGGCATCGGCCAGCGACTCCTCGATGCGCGCAGGATAGCCTCCCGTGTACGCGCCGAGCCGCGTAGCGGCGCTCTCCGCATCCGGCTGGCGGATGCGCGCAACCGCGGCGTGAGCATCGAGCGTCTCGGGATTCAGGATGACGCCGGCCAGCCAGCGCTGGGCCTGGCGTAAATGCTCGGGCGGTGCCGGCAGCCCGTAGCGGAAAAAGTCACGCCGCTCGTCCATCGCGAGCTCCCTGGTCCGCTCTTGCCGCCATCCGGCGGGCCTTGTCACATTCTTCCTCGAGGCGCCCGAGCGGCGGGATGTCCGCGTCCCACTCGATGAGGGTCGGCACGCCGCCGAAACGTTCGATCGCCCGTCGATAAAGACGCCACACGTCTTCGCTCACGGGAGCGCTGTGCGTGTCGAACAAGTACGCGCCCATGTCCGTAAACCCCGCCAAGTGAATTTGTCCCACCCGCTCTGGAGCAATCGAATCGATGTACTCCTGCGCATCGAAGCCGTGATTGGTGGCGCTCACGTACACGTTGTTCACGTCGAGCAAGAGGCCGCAGTCGGCCCGTTCGCACAACGCCATCAAGAACTCGTGCTCGGGCATCTGCGAGCATCGGTAGTCGATGTACGTCGATGCGTTCTCGAGCAGGATCCGGCGTCCGAGGCGCTCCTGTACCGCGCGCACGCGCGCCGCAACGTACTCGAGCACCTCTTCGGTGTAGGGCACCGGCAACAAATCGAACAAGCAGCGGCCGTCGACCCCCGTCCAGCAAAGATGGTCGGTCACCAGCGCCGGCTCGATCCGCTCGATCAAGCGCGCAAGTCGGTCGAGGTATCGCTCATCGAGCGGATCGCTCGATCCGATCGACAGCCCAACCCCGTGCAGGGCGACCGGATAGTCCCGGCGCACTTGCTGCAGAATCGCCAGCGGCCGCCCTTCGGTGTCCATGTAGTTTTCCGAGATCGCCTCGAACCAGTCGACAGCCGGCCTGCGATCGAGAACATCCTGGTAGTGCTCCGAGCGCAGCCCGACGCCGAAGCCGAGATTCGGCCATTCGGCGCCGGGCTGCGTGGCGGGCGAGGTCATCGCCGTATTACTCGGCCTCAGGCGTCAGGCGACCGCCTTTGATCTTGAGGCAGGTCTCCTTGTCGAGTTTGATGTACCCCTTACCGGCGCACTCGTTCTTACCGGCGCAGGAGTGCCCCTTGCCGCCGCAGTCGCCCGTTCCCTTGCACTTGTTGATGCCGTAACAACGAACCTGGTCGGAGCCGTTTGCCAGCGCCTTACCGGGCATCGTCATCGCCGCCATCGTCATCAGGCCCGCCGCGGCCGAAGCCAGCACCAGGCCCGTCTTTGCTACTCTCTTGTCTGCCATTGCATTTCTCCTTCGCTGGCGGCCCCGGGGGACCGCCGGGAGTCCGTTACCGGAATCTCCCTGTTTGGTGATTCTTCTGGGGGTCCCTGCCCCCGTTCAGGGCTCCGGTCGTTCGCAGATGGCCGCCGAGAGTTCGGCGGTACGCAAGCCTCCCCGGAACCAAGCCTTCGCGGCGGTGCCTCGTTAACGGACGGCCCCCTCCGCATCCACCCGCAGCTCGACTTCCTCCCCGACGAGCAGGCCGCCGGTTTCGAGAACCTCGTTCCAACCAAGGCCGAAGTCCTTGCGGTTGATCTTCCCGCGTGCCGAGAAACCGGCTTTCTTGTTGCCCCATGGATCCGTGCCTTCCCCGAGGAAGGCGACGTCGAGGACGATTTCCTTGGTCACGCCGTGGATGGTGAGTTTTCCGTGCAGCTTTGCCTTCATCGCCTTCTTGTCGATGTCGGTCACCTTCGTGCTTTCGAACGTAATACGCGGGAACCTGGCGACGTCGAAAAAGTCCTTGCCACGCAGATGCTTGTCGCGCTCAGCCAGGTTCGTATCGATGCTCGCAACCTCGATCGATCCAACAACCTTCGTCTTTTCAGGAACTTGTGGGTCAAACTCAATCTGACCCTCGAACCGGTTGAAGCGCCCCTCCACGTAGCTGAACAAGTGCCGAATGCGGAATCCGACCGATGTGTGGGCCGGATCGATCTTGTAGCTCTTCGCGGCGGCGACCGACGGCAGGATCAGCAGTGCGACAACGGCGGCGGCGACGGTTTGGCGATACTTTCCAGGCATTCCCCTTCTCCTTGAAATCACTACGATTTTTCCTGATATGATCCCCCGCCCGAGCGGGGCCGGCAGGTCGGCGTCTCTCGGCCAGCTAATACGCGGCCTGCCGGGGCCGGTTACAAACATCGGTCTCGCTCCGAGAGCAAACGGCCCTGGCGCGGGCCGCGCTCGACCGAGCGCCCGCGACCCGGCAGTCTAACTGGTCCGGGCCCGGCTCGGGCGCCGTGCCGGCCGGCCGATACCCTCGACATACTCGAGCAAGGAGGAATCATGCAGCCCAAACTTTTCGACCTGTCCGGCCACGTCGCCCTGATTACCGGAGGCAACGGAGGAATCGGCCTGGGCATGGCACGCGGCCTCGCCCGTGCAGGAGCGCGCATCGCCGTCTGGGGACGCAACGAGGAAAAGAACGCCCGCGCCGTCGCCGAGCTCGCGGCGATCGGGGCCGAAGCCCACGCGTTCGTTTGCGACGTGGCGAACGAGTCCGCCATCGAGCAACAGGTGGCCGCGACACTGCAACACTTCGGCCGGATCGACTCGTGCTTCGCCAACGCGGGAACCTGGAAATCGAGTCCGTTCACCGAGATGCGCGTCGAGGACTGGGACGAGGTAATGCGGGTGAACCTCACAGGGCCCTTCGTGCTGTTCCGGGAAGTAGCCAAACACATGATCGCACGCGGCGGTGGCGGCAAGCTCATCGCCATTGCCTCGGTGGGATCGATCCACGGCATGCCGCGGCACGAAAACTACTCGGCATCGAAAGCCGGGCTGTGTGCCCTCATGCGTTCGCTCGCCGTCGAGTTGGCGCGCCACGACATCCAGGCGAACACGATCGTACCGGGCTGGATCGAAACCGACATGACCGCCGGCATCAAGCAGTGGGAAAAGCTCGACCGCACGGTCGTCTCCCGAACGCCGGCGCGCCGCTGGGGAACACCTGAGGATTTCGAAGGCGTGGCGGTCTACCTCGCGTCCCCCGCCTCGCGGTTCCACACCGGAGACGTCCTCCGGGTCGACGGTGGGTACGCGATCTTCTAGCCCATCGGCCCCGTGACCGCGCGTCTCGGTGCAACCCGGCCATCGAAGACGCAACGAGGGCACCGGCACGGCCCGCTTCGCGGCCGCCCCGCCTGGCGGCTCGAGTGGAAGGGACCCGACACGCAGCGCGGGCCCTACCCCTCGGTGACGGCCGCGCGAGGTTCGGCAGCCGTTCGGCCGGCGACGGCGCGCAGCACCGGCTGCGTGGCCCGTCCTTCCTCGGCGCTCTTTCCTCCGGCGGCCGCACCGTAGACGGCCCCGCCGAAGCGTTCGATCGCATCGACCACGGCCTGCGTGTGCAGCGACGGCAGCAGCTCGAACGCGTGCTGCGCTCTCGGAATCTCCGCATACACAACTGGTGAGGCCGACACCTTGCGCAGCTCGCGAGCGAAGCGGCGGGCCTCTTCAACTGGAACGAGCGTGTCGTTGCTACCGTGAATGATGAAAAACGGCGGGGCACTCGGGCCGATCCGGTCGATGGGCGACGCCCGATGGTACTCCTCGGGCAGTTCTTCGATCGATCCCTTCATGATCGCCGTTTCTAGAATGCGAGCGAGTCCTCGATTCGGCCACAGCCCCCACCGATCGGTGAAATCGTAGACCCCGTACAGCGGTACGGCCGCCTGTACCGTCGTATCGACCTGTTCGAACCCCGGTTGGTACTCCGGATCGTTGGCCGTCAGCGCGACCAGCGCCGCCAGGTGCCCTCCCGCGGAACCTCCGGTGACGACGATGAAGTCCGGGTTCGCGCCATACTCGGCGCCGTGCTCGCGGATCCACTTGATCGCCTTCTTCACGTCGATCAAGTGCTCGGGAAACGTTGCGTGGGGGCTGAGCCTGTAGTTCGTGCTCACGCACACCCACCCGTGCGCGGCGAGCTGGTACATGAGCGGAAGTGCCTGCTCGCGTTTGTCCCCGATCGACCATCCTCCGCCGTGGATCTGCAGTAGCGTCGGGCACCCGTCGGGATGAGAGCGATGGCGGTAGACGTCGAGCTTGAGATTGATTCCGCGCACGCGGTCGAAGCGAATGTCGGTCGTTCGCTCGACTTCGGGGCGCGACAGTGGACAGATGCGCAGAATCGGTCCCCAGCGCACCCCTTCTTCGAGCCGAGTGGCCAGGGGCGCCGGAATCCGATCTCGGTAGTCGTCTCCCAGTCCCTGGCGCAAGGCTTTCTCGACGAGGGCACCGGTATCGAGTGCCTGGAGATAATGGCGAGCCAGGGCGGCCGAAGAGACGGCTACGACGACGAGGGCGAGCCGGCCGAGGCCCGACTCGAGTGCCCCGGCCAGGCTGAAGCCGATCGTTCCGAGCAGCTCGATCGCCAGGGCATGGGGAACGAGCTCGCCCCAAAGCCAGCCGGCGAAGAAACTCGCGAAGGCCAGTCGCGGCCCCGCTTTCCGCGGCCGGTAGACGTTGTACGTCAGAGCAGCCGAAACCAGTGCAAACAGGAAGAACAGAAAGCCCATCGAAACCTCCTCGCCCGCACGCCGCCCGCCCTGCGATCGGCTTGCGTGAATCCGTCGCATTTCCCTGTATCATGGGCGCGCGCGCGATGCCTACCCTGCCGTCGCCGGCGGGCACCCGGCGGCGCGCGCCGCACAAGACGGCTTGCGCGCTGCCCGCGGCGCCCTGGAGGTACGACGATGCGCGCTCACTTCCTGGTCTACGATCGCTTCACGGCCCTCGACGCAATTGGACCTTACGAGGTCATCAGCCGGCTCCCCAATGTCACGCTCCGTGTGGTTTCCCGCCGCCGCGGCGAAGTGCGCGCAGACACCGGCGCTTTGGCCCTCATTGCAGATGAAGCGATCGACGAGGTGAAAGAGACGGACTTGCTTTTGGTGCCAGGCGGACCGGGCTCCCGGGACCTACTCGCCGATGGGCACCTACTCGAGTGGCTGCGGGAGATCG
>CAZQYE010000114.1:0-7218 GCA_964597375.1 uncultured Myxococcales bacterium | reverse complement strand
ATTCCGCGCATCGCCATACGGGCAACCAGGCTCGAGAGTGCTCCGAACGACCGCGCGCCGGTTTTTCGGTAACACTCGGCGGCCATGGCGCCGATGTCTTCACTCGGCCGCAGCACCGTAGTCTCGACGAGCCGGTAATCGGTGCCTCGCTGAGCGCGGATCGCCACGTTGATTCGTTGGAGGAAGTCGTCGCCGAACACGCGCTCGCCGTGCCGAATCAACGCGTTGATCACTTCGAGATGCTGCAGTTCGTACTCGAGCTGGTCGAGCATCAGCGCGTTGAGCACCTTACCGAGCAAGAACGCCGGCTGCGTGATCACGTCTTCCGAATAAGCCGCATGCGCCTCGCGGCCGGGAAGCGGGTGCTTGAGCCCGACGACGAGAACTTTGTTGGAGCCCAACCGCAGCGCAGGTGCGAGCGGCGTGTTCATGCGCACGCCGCCGTCGACGAAGTATCGGTCTCCGATACGAACCGCGGGAAAAAGGAACGGGATCGCCGCGGAAGCGCGCACGTGCCGCGGCGTGATCACACTGCGCACGGCCACGGCATTCGCGTCGTACTCCCAGGGAGTCGGATCGGCGAGGTCCCCGTCCATGAACACCGTAACGAAGCCGCGGCGCACTTCGGTGCATGACACGCACAGGGTCGCCGGCCGGCGGCGTGCCAGGTTGTCGCGCAAGTGACGCCAGGGAATCCGCTCATTGACCAGTCGCTCGAGCGGTGCGACATCGACGAGACCGCCGACAACGTCTCCCGCCGAAGAAGCGCCCGCCGGTCGTGCCAGGCGCGTCAGGCCGAGGGCGCGAAGCGGAATGCCCACGAGGTCACCGACGCCGACTCGGAAGATGTGGCGGGCGGCCATGCCTTCCCAAGTGCCGATCAGGCGCTCCGCGCGAGCGGCACCGTCGAGGTGGGCACTGGCCGCGACGTAGGCGGCGTGGATGGCACCGACCGAAGTACCGCTGACGATGTCGAACTCGAACCCCGGGGGCAGTTTCGGATAAATGTACTCGAACAAGTACGACAGGACGCCGGCCTCGTACGCGCCCCGTGCTCCGCCCCCTGAAAGGACGATCGCCGTCCGTGAAGGATGATTTTCCATGCCACCGGCCATCGATCCGGGCGGGTCCCCCGCTCTCCCGAAGCCAGCATAGCGGCTTTGGCCGGGCTTCTCGATGCCCGCGTGTAAGATGGGGGTCCTTGACCGTCCTTCACCGCCCAGTATCTTTCGGTCGGGCGAAACGATGTCGTTGGTGGTGCTCGAACAGGTCGGACTCGAGTTCGGCGGCCGCACGTTGTGTGCCGGCCTCGACCTGCGCGTGGGCGAAAGCGACCGGATCGGTGTGGTCGGCCGCAACGGGGCGGGTAAGTCGTCGCTCCTCAAGATCGTCGCCGGAACGCTGGAACCGACCAGCGGGCGCGTGCGCCGCGCGCGGGGCTTGCGCATCGGATACCTGCCGCAAGAACTTACGGTCGAAGGCGGCAAGGCTCTGCTCGACTCGGTTCGGATGAGCGTGCCGGGGCGCCGGGAGCTCGAGCGTGAGCTCGAGGTCGTCGAAGAAGACCTCGCCGCTGCGACCGAAGAGGACGAACAAATCGCGCTGTCGGGCCGCCTGGCCGACTTGCACGAGAGCCTTGCACACTTCGACGCGCGCTGGTCGGTGCACGAGGCAGAGCGGATTCTGGTCGGCCTCGGGTTTGCCGAGTCCGATTTCGGCCGCGACCTCTCCGAGCTCAGCGGAGGCTGGCGGATGCGGGCCGTTCTTGCGGCTTTGCTCTTCCAACAACCCGATCTGCTGCTGCTCGACGAGCCCACCAACCACCTCGATGTGCCATCGATGACGTGGCTTGCTGGCTTCCTCGCGCGCCGTCGGGGAGCGTTTCTGCTCATCTGTCACGATCGCGAGTTCCTCGACGAGCAGGTCCGACGGGTCGTGGCCTTCGAGGCGGAGGCCGTGCGGCAGGTCGATGGAAACTATACCGACTACTGCCGGGCGCGCGCCGAGGAACTCAAGGTTCTCGAGCGCCGCGCGGCGAACCTAGCGCGCGAGCGCGAAGCGGCCGAGCGCTTCATCCGCCGCTTTCGCGCGCAGGCGAGCAAGGCGCGTGCAGTCCAGAGCCGGATCAAAGCGCTCGAACGGCTCGACGAAATCGAGATTCCACAGGCCCAGGCGGCGCTCACGTTTCGCTTTCCGCCGTGCAAGCGTGCCGGCAACGACGTCGTGCGACTCGAAGGGGTCGGTCACCGTTACGGCAGCCACCGCGTCTTTTCCGGCGTCAATACGGTCGTGCGGCGCGGCGAGCGCATTGCCGTCGTCGGCGCCAACGGCAACGGCAAGACGACGCTGCTCAGGATCCTGGCCGGGCGGCTCGAGCCGACCGAGGGGAGGGTGCAGATCGGGCACAACGTGACGGTGGGCTACTATGCCCAGCACGTCGGCGACGAGCTCGATCGGCGCTCGACGGTGTTCGAGGAGGTCTGGCGGCACAGCCAAGTCGAAGACTTGAGCACCGTCCGCACTGCTCTCGGCACGATGCTGTTCTCCGGCGACGACGTGGACAAGGTGATCGGCGTCCTGAGCGGCGGGGAGAAGGCCAGAGTTGCTCTCGCCCGCCTGCTCGTGTGCCCGGGCAATTTGTTGCTGATGGACGAGCCGACGAACCATCTCGATCTGGAGTCGGCCGAGGCCCTGGCAGCGGCGCTCGAGACGTTCGATGGAACGCTGATTTTCGTCAGTCACAACCGTAGTTTCGTCAACCGGCTGGCGACGCGCATCTGGGACGTCTCCGGCGGCCGGGTCGAGGAGTTTCCGGGGACGCTTGCAGAGTACATGGATCACTGCGCGCGCATTGGACGCCAAGCTGCCGGCGAGAGCCCGGCTGGCGGCGACGGTCGGGCCGTTTCCGGACGGGCGACCCGTGAGCAGGGCGAATCCGGGGCGGATGCACCCGCGGGCCGCAGGCGCCGCTTGCGGCAAGGCAAGACCGCTGGGGGAGGCGCAGGGAGTCGTTCCAAGCAATCGAGCAAGCGCCGGCAGGCCAAGATCGCCGAGCTCGAGGAGAGAATCGCGGCCCTCGAACGAGCGCAGGCCGAGCGCAGCCGAGAGCTCAGCAAGCCGGAGACCTACGCCGATCAGGCACGCTACGGTGAACTGCTCGGTGCTTACCAGAGCGACGCGGCGAAGATCGAAGAGCTAATGGCGCGCTGGGAGCGCGCGCAAAGCGACGAGTGACGCTTGCAGCCGGCGCTCGAGGACCTCGGCGTCGATGGCGCCGAGGTTGACGAGAAAATCGTGGTGGGAGCGCCCGCGGCGATAAGAAGGCTCGCGCGGCGGATGCCGGAGGGCGGCGTCGATCGTGTCGAGGTCGGCGGTGCAGAGGATCGTGCCGTGAACGAGCACGGCACGCCGGCCCCGCTTGAGGGCGAGACCGCCGGCCTTACGGTTGTCGAGCACGAGATCCCCGCTTTCGTCGGCCGACAAGCTGCGGCGGCCAAGGGCGCCGAGGAGAAGAGCGTTCGCCCAGTGCTTGGCTCCGGCGATGGACTCGAGCTCGGAGCCTAGGGCGTAGGGTAGGGCGAGCGTCCACTGCAAAGTCCCCGGGCCGACGACGACCGCGCCGCCGCCGCTCGGCCGGCGGACCAGCTCGAGGCCGGTGCGGCGGCAATAATCGACATCGACCTCATGCTCGATGCGAGTCCCGCGCCCGACGACCACCGCGTGATCGGCGGCCACCCAAGTGCGCGCGTATGCCTGGCCGCCGGTTTCGGCTGCGGCAAGGAGCGCCAAGTCGAGCGCAAGCTCGTCGCTGATGGTCATCGCAGTCAGACTAACGCAAACGTGCGGACCAGTAACGCAAGGCGCCGCGGTGGATGGCGCGAGGCTCTGAGCACGAAGACGGCAAGGTCCTTGTGGACAACGGCCTGCCAGGAAGGGTCGGTCTGGCCTCGGAAAGGCATGCCGGGCGCGTTCTCGAGCACCGGGAGTGAGGTGCCTGCGGACGGTTCGAAACAAGTCGGAAAATCGATGACAATGACGGAAATCGGTGAACGCCCGCATCGCGTTCGAGGAGGTGCCGCCATGCCAGCCCGATTCGAGCTCGTTCAGGGAGACATTACCAAGCAAGAAGTCGATGCCATCGTCAACGCCGCGAATACCGGCTTGGTCGGCGGTGGTGGCGTCGACGGTGCAATCCACCGCGCGGGTGGTCCCGAGATCATGGCCGAGTGCGATCGGATTCGCGCCGAAAAAGGCGGCTGTCCCACGGGCACGGCCGTGATCACGACGGCAGGCCGCCTTCCGGCGCGCCACGTGATCCATACGGCTGGCCCGCGCTGGAGCGGCGGCGACCGCGGCGAACCCGACCAACTGGCCTCGTGCTACCGGAGTTGTCTCGAGCTGGCCGAACAGCACGGACTGCGTACGATCGCGTTTCCGTCGATCAGTACCGGCGTCTACGGCTATCCGATCGAAGACGCCGCCCGTGTGGCCCTGGCGACCGTCCGCCGTTACCTCGACCAGCACCCGGACGCATTCGATCTCGTACGCTTCGTGCTCTTTTCGGAATCGGACCTGCGCACCTATCAGCGCGTCCTCGCCGATCTGGTCTCGGGAAGCTCGTAAGCCGCCCGCCGGGCCGTCAGCGGCGCCCGCCCGTTGCGACTTTGCGGAACTCCTCGGCCTTCTCGTCGAGGCCACGCTCGATCGCTTCGTCGACGCCGTAGCCGTGCTCCTCGGCGTACCGCCGGACGTCCTCGGTGATCTTCATCGAGCAGAACTTCGGACCGCACATCGAGCAGAAGTGCGCGATCTTGCCTCCCTCTCCCGGCAGTGTCTCGTCGTGGTAGGCACGTGCCGTGGTCGGGTCGAGCGATAGGTTGAACTGGTCTTCCCAGCGGAACTCGAAGCGCGCCTTGGACAGGGCGTCGTCGCGATCCCGCGCGCCGGGGTGCCCTTTGGCGAGGTCGGCCGCATGGGCGGCGATCTTGTAGGCGATCACGCCGGCCTTGACGTCCTCGCGGTCGGGAAGCCCGAGGTGCTCCTTGGGGGTGACGTAGCAGAGCATTGCACAACCGGCCGAGCCGATCATCGCCGCTCCGATCGCCGAGGTGATGTGGTCGTACCCCGGCGCAATGTCCGTCGTAAGGGGGCCGAGCGTATAGAACGGCGCGCCGTGGCAAACGGCGATCTGGCGTTCCATGTTTTCTTGAATCAGATGCATGGGCACGTGTCCCGGACCTTCGATCATGACCTGGACGTCGTGTTCCCAGGCTTTCAGCGTCAGCTCGCCGAGAGTTTCGAGCTCGGCGAACTGCGCGCGGTCGTTGGCGTCGGCGATCGAGCCGGGACGCAGGCCGTCGCCGAGCGAGAACGACACGTCGTAGCGCTTCATGACTTCGCAGATGTCGTCGAAGTGCGTGTACAGGAAGTTCTCGCGGTGATGCGCGAGGCACCATTTGGCCATGATCGACCCGCCGCGCGACACGATGCCCGTCAGCCGGCCGGCCGTCAGCGGAATGTAGGCCAGGCGGACGCCGGCATGGATCGTGAAGTAATCGACCCCCTGCTCGGCCTGTTCGACGAGCGTGTCGAGGAACACGTCGATCGACAGGTCCTCGACCACGCCGCCGACTTTTTCGAGCGCCTGGTAGATCGGCACCGTTCCGACGGGAACGGGCGAGTTGCGAATGATCGCCTCGCGGGTCTCGTGGATCGCCGGTCCCGTCGACAGGTCCATGACGGTGTCGGCGCCCCAATGAATCGCCCAGCGCATCTTTTCGACTTCTTCCTCGACCGAAGAGCCGAGGGCCGAGTTGCCGATGTTGGCATTGATCTTCACGAGAAACGCTCTGCCGATGATCATCGGTTCGAGCTCGGGGTGGTGGATGTTGGCTGGAATGATCGCCCTTCCCGCGGCGACCTCGCGGCGGACGAATTCCGGATCGACGTGCTCGCGGGCGGCGACGAAGCGCATTTCTTCGGTGATCTCGCCGAGCCTCGCCCAATGCATCTGGGAGAAGTTGCCGTCGCCGCGGGCCTTGCGCCGTTCGATCCACGGCTCGCGCAGGCGAGGGAGTCCTTCGTTGCCGCGAGTCTCCGGTCCGGACGTGTCGTAGACGCGCAGCGGCGGCTCGCCGCCGTCGAGCTCGATCTCGCGCGCAGGAATGCGCAGTCCGTCGCACTCTTCGTACACTTTGCGTGAACGCGGGAAGTCCTCTTGGAGGTTCCGCCTGGAAGCGTCGGTGTCCTTCATGGTCGTTTACTCCCGCCGCCGGCTCTTGCCGCGACGTTGCGTGCAGGAGCGTGGATGGTCGTGGACGAGCGCGGCAGCCATGGCATGTAACCGCACGCCGGGACGGGTGTCAATGCGAGCGGAGTCTCGAGCTGGCGAGCGATGAACAGTGGAGCTGCAGGCCGGCGGTGGAGCTGCGAGCTGGTGAGCAGCGAACGAACAACGCCCCTCCGTGCCCGCCCAAGAACCACGCCGCACCGAGTTTTACGGAACCACCAGCTCGATCTCCGTTCCGGCGCCGCGCTCGCGTGCACGCTCGTAGACGACCCGCGCGACGGCGAGGTCCTGTACCGCCAGACCCGTCGAGTCGAACACCGTCACCTCGGCATCCGACCTCCGTCCCTCGATCCGGCCGGCGACGACCTCGCCGAGCGTTCCGGCGATCCGGTCGCGCGAAAGCAGCCCCGAGCGCAAGGGGACGTTGACCTCACCGCTCTCGGTGGCTTGGTCGATGTCGTCGAGGAACACGCGCCCGCGCAAGAGAATCGCCGGATCGAGTTCCTGCTTGCCGGGAGCATCGGCCCCCATCGCGTTGATGTGCGTGCCCTCGCGCACGAGTGCATCGGGTACGATCGGCGAGCGCGAAGGGGTGGTCGTGCAGACGACGTCGGCACCGGCGGCCTGTTCGATCGAGCCGATCCGGCAGCGGAGATCGGGGAACTCGTCGGCCAAGCGCTGCGCCGCCTCTCTCGATGCATCGAATAGGTACACCTCGCCGAGGTCCATGACGAGGCGGTGGCAGCGAAGAGCGGTTCTTGCCTGCGTACCGCAACCAATCAGTCCAAGGCGCGTCGCGCCCCGGCGAGCGAGATGCTTGGTCGCCACCGCTGCCGCAGCGCCGGTTCGCATCGCCGTCATCCCCGTGGCGTCGAGAATTGCAAGCGGCTCGGCGGTTGCGGGATCGTTGTAGACGAACACCGCCATGA
>CAZQYE010000113.1:0-7286 GCA_964597375.1 uncultured Myxococcales bacterium | reverse complement strand
GAAGTGCAGCGCGACATCATCGCGATGGCCGGACTCGGCCTGCCGCGCGTGCAGGGGCGCGGAGCCTAGACTCCGGCGAGTCGTATCGAGGAGACGAGAGCGTGAGCGCAGAAGCCAAGACCAAGGAAGAACTCGAGCGCAGGCTCAAGGAGTTCGTCGGCCAGGAAATCGGTCCTCCGACCGTTGCTGCCGAGCCCGTGAACGAGTCGATGATCTACCACTGGTGCGAGGCGATGGGGGATCGCAATCCGGTCTATACCGACCCGGAAGCCGCCGCTTCGTCGGTGTTCGGTGGGATCGTCGCGCCGCCGACGATGATGCAGTCCTGGGTGCTACCGGGCATCGTCATGGCCACCCCGGGGGGGATGCGCCGCAACAAGCAGACTGAGCTGCACGAGCTGCTCACCGAGCACGGTTACACGGGGGTCGTCGCGACCAACTGCGAGCAGGGCTACACGCGCTACCTCAAGCCGGGCGATCGGGTCTCGGCGACCACTGTCATCGAATCGATCTCCGAAGAGAAGGCCACCGCCCTCGGCATCGGCTACTTCATCAACACCCGCGACGTGTTCCGCGACCAAAACGGCGAGGAAGTCGGGTGGATGACCTTCCGCGTGCTCAAGTTCAAGCCCGCGCAGCAGCCGCAGGCCGCGGCCACGGATGCATCGGGTGCTCCCGCCAAGCCGCGGCGCATGCGGCCGCTGCTCGGGCACGACAACAAGTGGTGGTGGGACGCCGTTCAGGAAGGCAAGCTGCTCATTCAAAAGTGCGCATCGTGCGGCACGCTACGCCACCCGCCGCGGCCGATGTGCGGCGAGTGCCAGTCGACCGAGTGGACGAGCATCGAGGCATCGGGCAAGGGCGTACTCTACAGCTATGTCGTCATGCACTACCCGAAGTTCCCGGGTTATGAGTATCCGCTCCTGTGTGCGCTCGTAGAGCTCGAGGAAGGGACGCGCCTGGTGACGAACCTCGTTGGTTGCGATCCCGCGGACGCGCGCATCGGCATGCCCGTCGAGCTCGTCGTCGAAAACGTCGATGAAGAGATGAAGCTGCCGCTGTTTCGGCCGGCTGCGTGAGGGCAAGTCAGGACACCAGCGGACGATGGATTTCTCATTCACTGAAGATCAGCAGGCCGTCGGGCGACTGGCGCGCGAGATCCTCGAGAAGGAAGTAACCACCGAGCGCCTCCGGGCCGCCGAACGCGACCCCGACTGGTTCGACCGCCCGTTGTGGGACACCCTAGCCGAGGCCGGCCTCGTCGGCCTGGCGGCCGGTGAAAGCGCCGGCGGCATGGGGCTCGGGGTGCTCGAAGCGTGTTCGCTGTTGATCGAGATCGGCCGCGCCGTCGCGCCCGTGCCTGCGCTCCCGGCAATGGTCGCGTCGCTGGCACTTTCCCGCTGGGGAACCGGCGAGCAGCAAGAGCGGTGGCTGGCCCCGCTTGCATCGGGCCAGGCGATCTTGGCCGTCGCGCTCGACGACGCCGGCTCGGCCGATCCGCGAAGGCCGGGCGTTCGGGCTCGCACGAGCGACGGCGGCTGGGTCCTCAGTGGTTGCAAGCGGCACGTGCGCGCCGCGCACTTGGCCGACCGGTTGCTGGTGAGTGCGGCGTGCGACGGAGGCACGGCGGTGTTCCTCGTCGATCCGGCCGCCGAGGGAGCGCGCCTTACACGACAGACGATCTCGACCGGCGAGCCGCTTACGACCATCGAACTCGACGGCGTGCGTGTGGGCGAGGCCGACCTGCTCGGAGGCCCAAGCGGAATCGATGCCGAGCGGGCCGGGTGGATGGCGGACCATGCGCTCGTGTGTGCTTGTGCGCTGCAGGTCGGCGTTTCCGAGCGGGCGCTCGAGATCACCGCCGCCCACCTGCGCGAGCGCATTCAGTTCGGCGTACCGATCGGTTCGCTTCAGGCCGTCCAGCAACGTGCGGCCGACTGCTATATCGGCCTCGAGGCGATGCGCTGGTGCATGTGGCGCGCCGCCTGGCGCCTTTCGGTTGATTTGCCGGCGAGCGCCGAGGCGCAGATCGCCAAGTTTTGGGCTGCTGACGCCGGATCGAATCTGGCCAACGCCGCGCAGCACTTGCACGGCGGCCTCGGCGTCGACGTCGATTATCCGATCCACCGCTATTTCCTGTGGTCGAAGAGTCTGGAGCTCGAGCTCGGCTCTGCGACCGAGCAAGTTGCGCGGCTGGGCAAGTTTCTGGCCCACGCCGGGATCGAGGAGAGAGCATGAGCGAGCAAACCATCACGTTCGATCGAGTCGCCGTAGGGGACAAGCTGCCGGATCTGGAGATTCCGATTACGACGACCCTGATCATCGCCGGTGCGCTGGCGTCGCGAGACTTCACGCCGGTTCACCACGACAGGGCCGCCGCCCAGGCAGCGGGCATGCAGGACGTCTTCATGAACATCCTGACGACCAACGGTCTGGTGGGCCGCTACGTCACGGACTGGGCGGGTATGAACGCCGTGATCAAGGGCGTCTCGATCAAACTAGGGACGCCGAATCTGCCGGGCGACACGATGAAGATGAGCGGCAGCGTGACCGCCAAGGATGAGGCCGAAGGAACCGTCGAGGTTTCGGTCGTCGGATCGAATTCATGGGGCGACCACGTTACGGGAACCGTTCGCGTCGCGCTGCCGAAGGGGAACTGAGACCATGCCGACCACGCTCAAAGACGAAGCTGCGATCGTTGGAATCGGCCAGACCGAGTACTCGAAGAACTCGGGACGGTCCGAGCTGCAACTGGCCGCCGAGGCCGTGCGCAACGCCCTCGAAGACGCCGGCCTCAAACCCTCGGACGTCGACGGGATGAACACGTTTACCCTCGACACGTCCGATGAGATCGAAGTCGCGCGCGCCGTCGGCATCGGCGACCTCACGTTTTTCAACCGGATTCCGCACGGCGGCGGTGCTGCTGTGAGCATCGTCCAACACGCCGCCATGGCGGTGGCCACCGGCATGGCCGAGGTCGTCGTATGCTACCGGGCGCTCAACGGCCGCTCCGGGCAGCGGTACAGCTCGGGCGTGGGCGAGGGGGTCGTCACATCGGATCTCATTCACTGGAGCTGGTACATGCCGTACGGGCTGATGACGCCCGCGAGTTGGGTGGCGATGTGCACGATGCGCTACATGCACGAGTACGGCTGCACTGGGCTCGACCTGGCGCAGGTGGCCGTCTCCACGCGCAAGCACGCGGTCAACAACCCCGCCGCGTTCTTCTACGGCAAGCCGCTGACGATCGAAGAGCACCAGAGCTCGCGCTGGATCGTCGAGCCGCTGCGCTTGTTCGACTGTTGCCAGGAGACCGACGGCGGCGCGGCCGTCGTCGTGACCACGCCCGAACGCGCGCGGGATCTCAAGCAGCCGCCGGCGCTCATTCGCTCGGCCGCGCAGGCCGCCGGCGCCGATCAGGAGTCGATGACGAGCTTTTACCGGCCCTCGATCACCTGTCTTCCCGAAATGGACCTGGTCGCCAAGCAAGTCTACGAGATCTCGGGCCTTGGTCCCGACGACATCGATGCTGCGATCATCTACGATGCCTTTACGCCGATCGTCCTGTGGCAGCTCGAGTCGTTCGGATTCTGCAAGCGCGGAGAGGCCAAGGATTTCATCAAGGACGGCAACCTCGAGGTCGGCGGCCGCCTGCCGTCGAACACCCACGGGGGACAACTCAGCGAAGCGTACATTCACGGCGTCAACGGAGTCGTCGAGGGCGTGCGCCTGATCCGAGGAACGTCCGTCAACCAACCGGAGAAAGCCGATCACGTTCTCGTCACCGCCGGCGTCGGCGTGCCGACGAGCGCGATGATCTTGGGCAAACTCAACTGACCGAAGGAGAGAAGAAAGAGATGCCAGAGGCAGTCATCGTAGAAGCCGTCCGCACCCCCATCGGCAAGGGAAAGATGGGCAAGGGAGACCTGTCGAGTTTCCACCCGGCGACTCTGCTGGGCATGGTGCAGCAAGCCGTCGTCGATCGCGCCGGGATCGATCCGGCCATCGTCGAGCAGATCGTCGGCGGCTGTGTGACGCAAGCCGGCGAGCAGTCGAACAACGTTGCCCGCAACGCCTGGCTCACACTCGGCCACCACTACGAAGTCGCCGGCACGACCTGCGACGCGCAGTGCGGATCGAGCCAGCAGGCCAACCATTTGGTTGCGTCGATGGTCGCTGCCGGAATGATCGACGTGGGAATCGCCTGCGGCGTCGAGGTGATGAGCCACGTCGGGCTCGGCGCGAACGTGCTGAACGGCCCCGGGTTCTTCCAGCCCGAGGACTGGCCGTGGGACTCGAGCCCCGACCAGTTTCAGGCCGCCGAGCGGATCGCGAAAAAGCGCGGCATCACGCGCGAAGAGTGCGACCAGCTCGGCCTGCGCTCGCAGCAAAACGCCATCCGCGCGCGCGACGAGGGGCGGTTCAAGCGCGAGATTCTGCCGATCGAAGTTCCCGAGATCGGGGAAGACGGCAATCCGACAGGGAACAAGCGGGTCGTCGATTCGGACCAAGGCATCCGTGAAAGCACGCTCGAAGGCCTTGCCGCACTCAACCCCGTTCTTCCCGACGGCATCCACACTGCCGGAAACTCCTCGCAGATTTCCGATGGCGCGTCCGCGATCCTGTGGATGAGCGCCGAGCGTGCCAAGCAGCTCGGCCTCAGGCCGCGCGCCCGCATCCGCTGGGGCGCGGTCGTCGGCACCGATCCCCACTACCTGCTCGACGGGCCGGTGGACGCCACCAACCGGATGCTCGAGCGCTCGGGAATGAAACTGTCGGATATCGACCTGTACGAGATCAACGAAGCGTTCGCCGCCGTCGTCCTGTCGTGGGTGAAGACGTTCGATGCCGACGTCGATCGGCTCAACGTAAACGGCGGCGCCATAGCGCTCGGCCATCCGGTCGGTGCCACCGGATGCCGATTGCTCGTCACCGCGCTGCACGAGCTCGAGCGGCGCGACAAGGAGACCGCCTACATCAGCATGTGCTGCGGTTCCGCACTCGGGACCGCCACGATTTTGGAGAGGGTGTGATGTTGCTCGAAGGAAAAGTTGCCATCGTTACCGGCGCCGCCCGCGGACTCGGGCGGGCCGAAGCCTTGGAACTTGCGCGCCACGGCGCGCGGCTGGTGATCAACGACTTGGGGACGAAGCCGGACGGGTCGGGAAAAGACGAAGAACCCGCTCGCGCCGTGGTCGAGGAGATCAAGGCCATGGGCGGCGAGGCCGTGGCGCACTTCGGCGATGTCGCCGACTGGAACGATTCGCGGGCGATGATCCAGACCGCGATCGATGCGTTCGGGGACCTGAACATCCTGGTGAACAACGCCGGTTTCTGCCGCGATCGGATGATCTTCAACATGAGCGAAGAGGAATTCGACGCGGTGATTCGAGTGCACCTGAAGGGCCACTTCTGCGGCATGAGGTTCGCCAGCGAGTACTGGCGCGAGCAGTCCAAAGCCAAAGGCGAGCCGGTATACGCTCGGATCATCAACACCTCATCCGAGGCGTTCATCTTCGGATCGCCCGGGCAACCGAACTACGCCGCCGCCAAGGCCGGCATCGTCGCGATGACGATGGCCGCCGCCCAGTCGCTGCAAAAGTACGGGGTGCTCGCCAACGCGATCATGCCGCGGGCACGCACGCGCATGAACGACACGCCACAGCTCGCCGCGATGTTTGCCAAGCCCGAGTCGGGGTTTGATACGTATGCTCCGGAGAACTGCGCGCCATTGGTCGCCTACCTCGCCTCTCCCAAGGCCGAGCGCGTGTCGGGCTACGTGATGATCGTCTACGGCAAGCAAGTGACGATCGTCGAGCGACCGCGGGTGGATACGAAGTTCGAAAACGACGATGCCTGGACCGTCGATGCGCTCGATGAGAAGCTCGGACCGTACTTCGCCGAGCGCCAACCGGTGATGGACGGCTTCACCGTTCCGCCGATGTGAGCAGCACCCAATACGATGCCGCCGTAGTCGGCGCTGGTCCCGCCGGCGCCACCGCCGCCTACTTCTTGGCGCGCGCCGGCGTCCGCGTCGTACTGCTCGAAAAGCACCGCTTTCCCCGCGACAAGGTCTGCGGCGACGCTTGGTGCGCTCCCGCTCTCGATTTGCTCGAGGAAATGGGCGTGCTGCAACAGCTCGAGGCAGAGGGTCTGGTGCGCGACACGACCTCGGGCGGGTTCGTCTCGCCCTCGGGCGAAAGCTACGTGGCGGCGGGAAGCGGTGGCGGAGCGCCGGGGACGCGCTGCTATGCGATCAAACGCAAGATCTGTGACGAGCGGATCGCGCGGCGAGCCGCCGAGGCCGGTGCCGAACTCATCGAAGGCGCGCCGGTTGCCGGCGCCGAGATCGAGCGCGATGGCCTGTGGACCGTTCGCACGAAAGACGACCGGCGCGTGCGGGCGCGCATGCTCGTGGCTGCCGACGGCGCCGCCAGCCGGCTGGCCCGTAGTCTCGGCGTCGTCGACACCCCGGCTTCTGGGGTAGCCAGCCGCCAGTACGTTCGCGGCGGAACGCACAACTTCGCCTCGGGTGGTGTGTTGCTTTACCCGAGTTACATCCTGCCCGGCTACGTCGCCCTGTTCCGGCACTACGATGACGACATCGATCTTGGGAGTTACGCCATTCCAGGCGGTGCGGTCGACCCGAGTCGCCTCAAGCGCCTCCATGCGCAAGTCATCGCAAGCGATCCATACGTGCGGTGCGTGCTCGGCAATCGCGCCGAGTTCCTCGAGCCGGTGCGGACCGCGCCGCTCAGGCTCGGCGGCGTCCAGCGCAGCAGCGCCCGCCAGTTCATGGCCGTCGGCGACGCCGCCGGCCAGACCGATCCGCTCACCGGCGAGGGGATTCACACTGGCATGATCGGCGGGCGCATTGCCGCCGAGACGATCGTCGAGCTGCTCGAAGAGGGAGACCTGTCGGCCGGCGCTTGCCGGCGCTATCACGAGCGCTGGATGAAGGCGTTCGGCCGGGACTTTGCATCATCGGCCCTGGCCGCCAGGTTCGTCTACCGGTTTCCCGCCCTGCTCGACGCCGCAGCCGCCGTGGCCCAGAAGAAGGGCGACGACTTCATGGCCGAGTTCGGCGCCGCGATGACCGGCGTCAAGCCCAAGACCACGTTTGCTCGGCCCAGCGTTGCCCTGCCGCTGGCCGCCGAGATCGTGCGTCAAGTCGCAGCCCGCGGTCTCGGCCGAGCCTTCGGCGCCGCCGGCCGCCGCTGGGCCGAGCTCGAATATCGCCGGCGTGCCGAGCTACCGGACGAGCGGCCGACGTCGTTTGCACGGGG
>CAZQYE010000112.1:0-7299 GCA_964597375.1 uncultured Myxococcales bacterium | reverse complement strand
AGATGGAGTCGTTGCTCGGGCCCGGCAATACCGTCGTTCGGTGATCCCAGCGAAGTCCTCTGAAGCAGCCGTTCTCGTGTGGTCGGGCCGTGCCGCCGAAGAAGCGGAGACTTCGCTCGCCGAACTCGCCGCGCTCGGGCGGACGGCCGGACTGAACGTCGTTGGCACGCTCAGGCAACAAATTCATCGCCCGTCTGCGGCCTCGCGCATCGGGCGCGGCAAGGTAGCCGAGCTCAAGCAGCTCGTCGCCCAAACCGGCGCCGAAACGGTCGTCTTCGACGATCCGCTCACCCCCGCGCAGCGCCGCAACTTGGAAGCGGAGGTGGGAGGCAAGGTCATCGACCGGAGTCAGCTGATTCTCGACATCTTCGCCCTCCACGCTACGACGCGTGCCGGCAAGCTCCAGGTCGAGCTGGCCCAGCTCGAATACCTTCTGCCGCGCCTGACACGCCAATGGACCCACTTGTCCCGTATCCGCGGCGGCGTGGGCACGCGCGGGCCCGGCGAGACCCAGCTCGAGTCCGACCGGCGTCAGGTTCGGCGCCGGATCGCGCAACTGCGCAGGCGGCTCGCCGATATCGACCGCACGCGCCGCCTACAGCGCAAAGAGAGAGAGTCGGTACCGTACCCGACCGTCGCCCTGGTCGGGTACACGAACGCCGGCAAGTCGTCGCTCATGCACCGGCTCACGGGAGCGGACCTGCTGATCGCCGATCAGCCGTTCGCCACCCTCGATACGACGGTGCGGGCGCTGGACCTGCCCGGCGGAACGCGAGCGATGATCGTCGACACCGTCGGCTTCATCGCAAAGTTGCCGCACGAGCTCGTCGAATCGTTCAAGGGCACGCTCGAACACGTCGCCGCCGCCGATTTGATTCTTCACGTGACGGATTGGGCCCAGCCCGACGCGGACCGGCGCATCGCGGTCGTCGAGGAGACACTGTCGGAGCTTGGCGCGCCTCGTCACCGGACCCTGCTCGTTTTCAACAAGATCGATCTAGTGGGTGCCGGTGCGAGGCCGCCGCTGGGGTTGGCGGTATCCGCCCGGACCGGGGAAGGGGTTCCTCAGCTTCTCGAGGAAATCGAACGGCGACTCACAGCAAGCCAGCAGCGCGTCGAGATCGTAGTGCCGCACGATGACGGTCGGACCAGGGCGTGGTTGTACGAGAACGCTCGTGTGCTAGAGGAAGGCGAGGAACCCGGCGGCCGCCGCATCGTTGCCAAGGTGACGGTCAAGGTCGCTGGACGGTTGCGGCGCCTGATCGAGGATCAACACGCCGCGACGAAGCGGTCGGGCTGAGTTGCTCAACATACCGAACACGATCACTCTGATGCGCCTCTTCGCGGTGCCGGTGTTCCTGTCGTTGCTGGCCGACGGGGACTATCGTTTGGCGCTCATCGTTTTCGTCATCGCGGGACTGACCGATGCCGTCGACGGCGCCGTCGCACGATTGACCGACACGCGCACGGAGCTCGGCGCCCACCTCGATCCGCTCGCCGACAAACTCTTGCTCGTCAGCGCCTTCATCACGCTCGGCATTCTCGGCGCGGTGCCGGTGCAGCTGATGATCGTCGTCATCGTGCGCGACACGGTCATTCTCGGCGGATTCGTCTTGTCGGCGATCGTCGTGGGGAAGTCGATCACGGTCGCACCCTCGGTGTGGGGAAAACTCACGACGTTCTTTCAGATTCTCAGCGTCAGCCTCGTCTTGGTGGCGCGCAGCCGGTGGTTTGCCATTCCGCACCCGACCATGCCGCTGGTGTTCGTACTGACGGGGCTGCTCACGTTCGCCTCGGGCGTTCATTACGTGGTCTACGGCATCCGCTGGTACCAGGCGGTCGAAACGTCGGCTTCCTAGCAGGCTTATATGGACTCCCCCGGGACACGAAGTGCCCGCGTAATAGCGACCTTGGAACGAGGAGAACCCTGCGGTCACGGTTTCCCGTCGCCCGTCGATCCGAATGAAGACGCCAGGGCTCGGTCCGGAGTTCGTAACGGCCTGCCAGCTGGCAGGCTACACGCAGCGACGGCGCCTGCGATTCAGACTCGGTCGAGCGCAGCCAGTGGCGCGCTGCACGGGGGGCCGTCGGCGTGATAGGCCTCGATTCGGCCGTCCCGGCGGGCAATCAGAACCGTTGCACTGCGCGTCCCATAACCGCTCGTGTGCACGCACAGGCGGGCCAGAGGGCTCGGGTGGTCGGGATCGATCGAGTTTTCGTGGTTCGACAGTACGGAGGCAAGCGCATCGACTGCTTCGCGCGCCGGGCGGCTGCCATCGAGCAGGGGCTCGAGCCGGGCGAAGTCGACGCGCGCGCTGGCCGCCCGCGGACACCGGGGATCGTTGAGCTCGAGGTTCGTGAGGACCGTCAATCCCGGCGGTAAGTCGATCGGCTCCCGGCGGGCGCCGTTGGTGAGAACCACCGCCCGCTCCAAGTCCGCCAGGAGGAGCGTGAACGGTCCGTATGGTCCATCGGCTTCTCGCCGGCATGCGGCGAGCGCGTGTTCCAGATCGGGCTCCGCGATGGCCTTGAGCGGCAGCGCACCGCGTGAGCGCGCGCCAGAGGTCGCCCCGGCGGCTGCGATCGGTGCCTCGGGCGAGCGTCGATTGAGAACACCCGCGACCAGCGGATCATCGCCCCCGCGCCAAGCGAGCCAGGTGCCTCCGGCCTCGAGATCGCGACCGGCGACCATCGCGCCGGACGGGCGCGTCAGGCGTTCGGGCGGACCGGTCGGACGCTGGTAAAACTCGTCACGGTTGGCGGCGACGACCAGCGGCCAGCGGGCGCCCGGATTGCGGAACAAAGCGAGCGTGCACACGACTCGGGCGTTTCTATCGTGGCAGCGCCGCGGACGCCACGCTACCCAGGTTCGGAAAGCGCGGGGGTGAGCCAAGGCCGAACTGCTGCGCGTGCGGGAGATTGTCTTGCGTGATAGGGCGTGTTAGCGTCGCTGGTTAGCCGAATTTCGGCGGGAAGAGTAGCTAAAGACGTGGACATCACCGAAGGATACAAGTCGGCCGAGCAGGTACGAGAGCTGCTCGCCGAGCAGAAGTACATTTGCGACGACAATATCGCCACCGTCGTGTTTCTGGCCACCCGCCTGGGCAAGCCGTTGCTCGTCGAGGGACCGGCCGGCGTGGGCAAAACGGAACTGGCGAAAGTCGTCGCCGGCAGCCTCGGCGCCGATCTGATTCGCTTGCAGTGCTACGAAGGACTCGACGAGGCCAAAGCGCTGTACGAATGGGAGTACGCCAAGCAGCTGCTGTATACGCAGATTCTCAAGGACAAGATCGGGGAGGTGACGGCCGGCACGAAGACCCTGGCCGAAGCGGTGGACCGAATCACGTCTCAAGACGACGTGTTCTTCTCGAATCGTTTCATCCTACCGCGCCCCCTGCTGCAGGCGATCCAGTCCAGCCGCCAGGTGGTCTTGCTGATCGACGAGATCGACAAGGCGGACGCCGAGTTCGAGGCGTTTCTTCTCGAAATCTTGAGTGACTTCCAGGTTACGGTCCCGGAGATTGGAACGATTCGGGCCAAGCGTATCCCGATCGTCGTACTCACGAGCAATAACGCGCGGGAGATGTCGGATGCGCTGAAGCGGCGTTGCATGCACCTGTACATCGACTTTCCGTCGCCCGAGCTCGAGCTCGAAATCGTTCGCCTCAAGGTTCCCGAGGCAGACGCGAACCTGGCGCGCGAGGTCGTGGAGGTCGTCCAGGCGATTCGGACGCTCGACCTGAAGAAGCAGCCGAGCATTTCCGAAACACTCGACTGGGTCCGCGCCCTGGTGGTGATGAACGTCGATCGGCTCGATGACGGCTTGGTCCGCAATACACTGACCACGATCTGCAAGTACGAGGGCGACGTTCGCAAGGCGGAAAAAGAACTCGAAAAGTACCTGCAGAAGAAGCGGGCCGCCGCAGCAGCGCAGGAGTCCGCAGCGGCTTCGCCGCCGGCCGGCGACGAAGACCTCCTGCACTGACGGCGCGCCGGCGCGCGGGCGTCCATGCAACAACGTATTCTCGAGTTCGCTGGAATCCTACGTAAGAACGGCGTCCGCGTCTCGACGGCCGAAACGATCGAAGCGCTACAAGCGGCCGAACTCGCGGGCATCCGCCGGCGCAACGATCTGAAGAACGCGCTGCGTGCGACGATGGTCAAGCGCAGCGTCGACATCGAGACGTTCGATGACCTGTTCGACCTGTTCTTCTCGGGACTCGGTGAGATGATCCGCTCGGTCGCCGCGCAGGGGAGGGCGACGGCCGACCTTTCGGACGCACAACTGCAGGATTTCCTCGATAGCCTCTCCGATCTCATCGACGAACTGGCTCCCGAGATGTCCGAGTTGGCGCGGGCACTGCTCCTCCAGGACACCGGCACCCTCGAACGGATCCTACGCGAGATGATGCAGTCGGACGCGGTCCGCAGCATCGATCCGAATTCTCCGCCGGCGGCGATGACGCGTGCCCTGGCCGCGCTTCTCGGGGCGGACGGCGTCGCCGAAGAACTCGACGCCTTCGCCGACGCGGCGGCGCAGGCCGGTATCGATCAGGAACTGCTCGATCGGATCCGCGAATATCTAGAGCAGCGCATGCAGGACCTCGGCTCCCTGCTGCGCGGGGCCGTCGACATCGATCGTGCGCAGCGCGAGCACAAAGAAGAGCGCGAGCGCCAACGCGACCGGCTTCTCGACAAGAGCTTTTATTATCTGTCGCCGACCGAGATCAAGCAGATGCGCGAAGCCGTCACGGCGCTCGCCCGGCGGCTGAAGAACCTAATGTCGATTCGCCGCAAGCGGACCAAGCGCGGCCGGCTCGACGTCAAGGCGACGCTGCGTGACTCGCTCGAGTTCGGCGGGGTACCGTTCCGCATTCGCTATGAAAACAAGCGCAAGGAGCGCCCTCAGGTCGTCATCCTGTGCGATATTTCCGATTCCGTCCGCAACGTGTCGCGCTTCATGCTTCAGTTCGTCCACTCGCTGCAGGATCTGTATTCGAAAGTTCGGAGCTACGTGTTCGTGGCCGATATCGCCGAGGTAACGAAGCTGTTCAGCGACAACGACATTCAGACGGCGATCAACGAAGCGATCGCCGGAAACGTCGTGAACGTCTACGCGCACTCGGACTTCGGCAAGGCGTTCCGTATCTTCCACCGCGACCACATCGAGGCCATCGACAGCCGAACGACGGTGATCATCCTCGGAGACGCGCGCAACAATTACAACGCGGCGAACGAGTGGGTGTTGCGCGACATCCAGCAGCGCGCCCGCCAGGTGATCTGGCTGAACCCCGAGAACCGCTCGACCTGGGGCTTCGGCGACAGCGAAATGGCCAAGTACGCCAAGTACTGCGACATGGTCGAGGAGTGCCGCAACCTGAGGCAGCTCTATCGGGTGGTCGACATGCTGGTTCCGGCCTGAAATCGCTGGGAAATTGAACCTTTATCCGGCGGGCCGCACATTGCTCGGTTGACGATGGTCCGCTTCGGAGCCAGAATCTTTCCTGCCATGGCCGCGGGTGGTTCGAGAGAGGGGTTCGTCCGGATGACCGTGGGCGGGTTGACGCTCGACCCCGTCACCAAGACCCCGATCGTCGTCCTCAAGGACGAGGCCGAGAACCTCAATTTACCCATCTGGATCGGCCTGCTCGAGGCCACCTCGATGGCGACCGAGCTCGAGGGCATCAAGATGGCCCGGCCCATGACTCACGATCTCCTGAAGAACCTGCTCGAGGAGTTCGGCGCCCGGGTCGAGGCGATCGAGGTGACCAAGCTCGAAGAGAATACCTTCTACGCCGTGATTCACATCGAGGTCGGCGACCGGCGCCTGACAATCGACTCGCGCCCGAGCGATGCGATTTCCCTGGCCTTGAGGACCGAAAGCCCGATTTACGTGGCCCGTGCGGTGCTCGAAGCCTCGAGCGTGCTTTCCGAGGGCAAGGAGGCCGGCGCAGAGCAGGAGGGGAACGAGACGCCCGGGGCCGGAAGGGATCTATCCGACGTCTCGCCCGACGAGTGGAGCAAGATCCTCGAGAAGCTGTCGCCGGAAGACTTCAAGTATAAGATGTAATCCGTGGCCAAAGGCCCGAGGCCGCGGCCCCTACTTCGTCAATGGCAAAGAAAGTCGAACTGCACCATAAAGACCTCAAGGAGCCCGATGCGTTCTTCGAGACCATGGGGCGCGTCAATCGCTACGTCCGCGAGAACCGGGCCCAGGTAATCGCCGCTGCGGTCGCCGTGACCGTCGTCTTCGTAGGTGGCGTCAGCTGGAGCTCCTACCGCACCCGGGCCGCAGAGCACGCCGCCGCGACGTTCATTCGCGCAACGGAGTCCCTCGAGGCCGGCAGCAGCGAGGCTGCGCGCACGGGACTGACGAGCGTCATCGACTCGGCAGGGGAGCCCTATCAGAGCCTCGCGCGCCTTTACCGCGCGCGCGTCGAGATCGACACCGGCGACTACGCCGCCGCCGTCGACGACTTCACTGCAGCGGCATCCGGCGATGTGCCGGACTACCTCCGGCAGACCGCGCTCGTCGGCAAGGCCCAGGTCCTCGAAACGACCGAGAAGTTCGAAGAGGCGGCGCGGACCTACCAAGCGGCTGCCGCAATCGACGGCCCGCATCGCGAGCAAGCCCTGCGGGGCCAGCTGCGCGCCGCCGAGCGTGCCGAGCAACCCGAACTCGCGAAGGAGGCGATCGAGCGGCTTCTCGATCTCTTCCCGTCGAGCCCCGACGCCGACGAACTGTCGGCCCGGCTCGCGCGCCTAGCGGGCGACGACGACACTGCCACCGCAGACTGAGTTTCCATCCCGTAGCTCCCCGGCCAGTGCACGAATGCCCCCCGGCGGTAGGGCGTCCTACAATTCGCCCACGGGCGGGTACCACCGTCCTCGCCGCCGGCAAGTCGGTGTGAGATCCGGAAACCCCGAAGGAGCCCCGTGGCAAAAGGCGCGCGAGCGAGCAGCGGGGCCCGGCTTACCCCGAACTCGGCGGGCCGAGCCGGGCCACACGCTACGTCCGATAAGATACGTTATGTCAACTAGCATCCGGGCCATCGGCGGCCGCCGAAGCCAGATCGCGCAGCCCCTTCTCGCTGGCCTGCGCCGCGTGGCCCAGGATGTTGCGCGCCATCGACGAGGTCTGTGCGGCTGAAGCAGCGCGGTATGCGCGGGTACGGGCCTCGTGGACGCTCTGGTCGTCGGGCGCCGCGTAGCGGGCGGCCTCGGCGAGATGGCAGGCCAGCTCGAGTCGGCCTGCTTCGATCAGCTCATCCACCCGCGCAACGACGGCTGCGATTCCTC
>CAZQYE010000111.1:0-7299 GCA_964597375.1 uncultured Myxococcales bacterium | reverse complement strand
CTGCATCCGCTCGTCGGCGAAACCAAGGACGACGACATTCCCGCCGACGTACGCATGCGCTGCTATCAGGTGCTGCTCGAGAACTATTACCCGGCCGACCGGGTACTGCTGTCCGTGCTTCCGGCGAACATGCACTACGCGGGACCGCGGGAGGCGGTCTTGCACGCGATCGTGCGCCAAAACTACGGCTGCACCCACTTCATCGTCGGTCGCGATCACGCCGGCGTCGGCGACTACTACGGAACGTACGATGCCCAGCTCATCTTCAAGGAGTTCGCCCCCGGCGAGATCCAAATCCAGCGTCTCAACTACGAGCACACGTTCTATTGCACGGTATGCCAGGGGATGGCCTCGACCAAGACCTGCCCTCACGGCAAGGAATCGCACGTATTCCTGAGCGGCACGAAAGTTCGCGAGATGCTGAGCAGAGGAGAGTTGCCGCCGCCCGAGTTCACGCGCCCCGAGGTGGCGCGGATTCTTCTCGACGCGGCCCGCGGCTGAGGCGATCGGTCCCTGGTAGTGTAGTCGCTGGAGCTACTCGGTCACGCCGACGGAGAAACAACCGGAACGGCGAGGTCGATCTCGTAGCCAAAGACCTCGGTAAGTAGGAAATAGACAGCGAGCAGAGCCAACGCGGCGGCCATCAGCGCGCCAGCTGCAACGCTCGAAAGCATTAGAATTCCGGTCACGCCGAGGGCGGCGACGACCGGAGTGAGCAACGTCGACCGATTGAAGGGATCGACGGGCATGAGCAGAGCCGTGATGCCGGCGTCTCGGCTTTCACGGCGAAACGCTTCCACGAAACTCTCGACCTGAGCCTTGCCCGAAGCCCACACGCTTTGCCACGGAAACCACATCGTCAGGTATCAACGCGCCCGTCTTCCCGGACTCCCGGAATCCTCGGCGGGCGAACCAACGGCGCGAAGACCGATCACGATCGCGCCTTCGCCAAAACGCGGTCCGCGGATGATCACCACGGCACCGTGATTGAGAGTGAGATCGGCATTGAACATCGGCCGGTTGTCGCGGTTCAGCAGCAAATGCATCTTCATGAAGCGGTCGGTGCTCTGACTCGTCGACAGGTACAGGTACGAGTTGCCGGGAAGCTCCATGCCGCACTGATCGCCGCTTTGCAATCGGCATGAATGAACGCCGAGCAAACGGAACCCCTTGAACGGAAGTCCCCGCAGATCCGCCTTGAAGTCGTGCAGTCTTGGATCGAGGCCGCGCTTTTCGCGCGTGCCCAGCATGGCCGAGATTTGCACGACCGGCGGGCCGGCCAGCGCGACGGCGGGTACGCCGAACATCGAAACCGCAAGCAACGCTACCGCAAACCGCCGCACGTCCCCACCTCAGCGACCGTGACTGGCATTGTGAAAGCCGAAGCCACCGCCGCCGTCATCCGATACCCAGATGATCTGTGTCTGCCTGCGCGGCCGCACCCAAGTTGAAACGGTATGACCGGCAGCAACCTCCATCGAGTCGATGCGCACGGCGGGCGTAGGAGCAACCGCTGCAATCCGGGTGCGATCCGGCGTCCGCATCGCGAGCGAGACGACGACGGCAACGGCAGCGGTTACGGCGGCAAACACGCCGGCGCGCCAACCGAGCGACCAGGCGGACTGGCCTTCGAACCACTCGCGCACGGCCCCGAGCGCCGCGGCGATCGGGCTCTGCCTCTTGGGCAACGGATCGAGCCGCCCCTCGATCGACTCCCAGAGTCCAGAAACGTCGACGGCTGCAGCGCGTTCCGCCACAGCCGTCGTAAGAAGGGCCCTTGCTTCCTGATACCGCGTTACGATCTCGTCACAGTGCGGACAACAGCGAACGTGTGCGGCCAGCATGGCCATGTCGGCCGGCTCGAGCGCGGCATCGACATAGGCGTCGAACTTCGATTCAAATCCGGAGCAGTCGATGCTGGACTCGTTCACCGCCACCTCACAACAGATCGCGCAGCTTGTCTTGCAGCTTTTTGCGCGCGTAGTGGAGCCGGCTCATGACCGTCCCCATTGAACAACCGAGTGCCTGACTAATCTCTTCATACGTCAGACCTTCGATTTCCCGCAGCAGTATGACCGCCCGGTGATCGGGCGTCAAACTGTCGATAGCGCGGAAAATCTTGTCTCCCAGCTCCCTATTGCGCACCGCTTCGTATGGATCGGCGCCTTGGGTCCGCCCCCCCATGGCCAGCGGTGCATCGGCCGGGGGCTGCGTCTCGTCGAATTCCACCTGCGTGCGCTTACTGTTCTTGCGCTGCACGTCGATGGCCAGGTTGACGGCGATTCGGTAGATCCAGGTGTAAAACGACGAATCGCCCTTGAACGAATCGAGGCTGCGGAAGGCCCGCACGAAGGTTTCCTGGACCACTTCGCGGGCGTCCTCGGGATTGCGGACCATCCCGACCACCACTCCGAGGACCCGGCGCTGGTAACGTTCGACGAGCGCCTGAAGCGCCCGCCTGTCGCCACCCCGTCCCCGCTCGACGAGTACGGAGTCGCTAACGTCCACCCAAGGTGCTCCATACCAAGAACAATAGACGCCCCTCCGGCCCCATTATTCGACCCAGGACGGCGTTAATCGTGCGCCTGCGCCCAGTTGGCCCCCCGGCCGACGTCGACCACGACTGGCACGGCAAGTTCTACGGCACCCTCCATGGCGTCACGCAGCATCGAGGCAACCCGGTCGGCATCGGACGAGGCCACCTCGAGCAAAAGCTCATCGTGAATCTGCAGTACCATATGGGCGTCGAGGCGGGCCTTGCCCAGTAATTCGTCGAGACGGACCATCGCCAGCTTGATGATGTCGGCAGCGCTCCCCTGGATGGGGGTATTCGTCGCCATTCGTTCGGCAGCCTGTCGTTTTCCGCCGTTCTCGCTTTCGAGATCGGGGAGATAGCGCCGGCGGCCCAACAACGTCGAAACGTACCCGTCTCGCCGGGCGGCGGCAAGCGTATCGGCGTAGAAACGGCGAACCCCCGGGTAACGGGCGAAGTAGCGCTCGATGTAGTCCGCGGCCTCCTTGCGGGAAATCCCTAGGTCGCGTGACATGCGCGTGGCACCCATCCCGTAGATGATCCCAAAGTTGATCACCTTGGCGGCCCGCCGCATCGATGGGGTCACCTCGCTCTCGGGAACACCGAAGACTTCGGCCGCGGTGCTTGCATGAATGTCGCGACCGGATCGGAACGTCTCGCGCAAAGCGTCGTCTCCGGATAGGTGCGCCAGGACGCGCAGCTCGATCTGGTTGTAGTCGGCCGAAACCAGCTCATAGCCTGGCGGAGCAATGAAGGCACGGCGGATCTTCGCCCCATCTTCGCTGCGCACGGGAATGTTCTGCAGGTTCGGATCGCTCGAGCTGAGTCGGCCGGTGGCGGTAACGGTCTGATTCAGAGTCGTGTGGATCCGCCCCTCCTCGTCGACCAGGCGGGGCAGCGCATCGACGTACGTCGACTTGAGCTTGGCAAGGCCGCGGTACTCGAGAACGAGGGCGGGAAGAGGGTGTAGCGGGGCCAGAGCCTGCAGTGAGTCGCTATCGGTCGAAGGCCCTGTCTTGGTCTTTTTCAGCCCCTTTGTCGGCAGGCCCAAGCGATCGAACAGAACCTCGCGCAGTTGAATCGGCGACAGAATGTTGAACTCCGTGCCTGCTGCGGCATAGATCTTCTCGACGAGCGCCGCCATGCGCTGATCGAAGTCCGCCGCCAAGCGCCCGAGCAAATCCACGTCGAGCAGGATCCCGCGGGCCTCGATCCGCGCGAGAATGCCGATGAGCGGGTGCTCGATCGACCGATACAGGGCAACTTGCTCGCGTTTTTCGAGCTCTCCACGCACGGCGGGAATCAAACGCTGCACTTGTTCGAGAGCAACGGCCATGGCTTCGGCAGCGCCCCCGCCGGTGCCGGCGGGCGCCTCTCCCAAGAACCGCCTGAGGACCTCTTCGCGACCATGGCCACCGATCGACGGGTCGCACAGGTAGGAGGCCACGCCCAAGTCGATACCGCCGTGGCCCGGGGCGATCCCAAAGCGCCGGCACAGCGCCTTCAAGTCGAACCCGCTCAACGCCGTCCGTTTGCGCACCAGGCGGGAAAGCGCCCGGGCGACCTTCGCCTCGCCTCGAAGCAATACCCTGGTATCGCCCGCTGCGGCGGCCAGGCAGCATGTTTCCCCGTCTTCTTCATCGTGCACCACGAAGGCCACGTCGGCTCCTTCCAAGCCGCTTACGTCCGAACCGAAGCCGGTCTCGGCATCTCCCTCGCCTCGCGGCGGGGCCTTCGGTTCCGGCTCTTCCTCGATGCCGAACAAATCGCGCAACCGCCGGGCGAGCCGCCCCATCTCGAGCTCCTCGGCGATCTCGAGAAGCTCGGTCGTATGCGGAGATCGAAACGCCAGGTCGGCGAGCTTGACGTCGAGCGGAACGTCGGTGCGGATGGTCGCAAGCCGCTTGGAAATCACGGCGTCCTCGCGCCCGGACTCGATTTTCGCGCGTACCGAAGCGGCGCCTCGAATGCCAAGTCCCTCGATTTCCTCGGGTGCCTCGAGAACGCGCTCCAGGCTGCCGAAGTGTTGAATCAGTGCGGCCGCTGTCTTCGGTCCAACGCCCCGAACGCCTGGAATGTTGTCCGTGGAATCCCCCATGAGGCCCTGTACGTCGACGACCGACTCCGGTGGAACGCCGAACTTGGCGACGACCTCGTCCGGGCCGATCCGTAGGTCCCGCATCGGATCGTACAGACGGACCCGGTCGGTTACACACTGCATCAGATCCTTGTCGCCGGTAACGATCACGACCGGCCGGCCGCGGGCCGAAAACCGCCTGGCGAGCGTCGCCAGCAAGTCGTCGGCTTCGAATCCCTCGAGCTCGATGCAGCGGATCGACATCGCATCGACGATGCGGCGGACGTACGGAAACTGGACGCGCAGATCCTCGTCGGGTTCGGCGCGATTCGCCTTGTACTCGGGGTACAGCTCGTTGCGGAACGAGGGACCGGGCGCATCGAAGCAAGCGGCGAGGTAGCGAGGCTTTTCCGTACGGATGAGCTTTTCGAGCATCGAGACGACGCCGTGGACGGCGTTCGTGGGAAGGCCCTTCGACGTCGTAAGCGGCGGCAACGCGTAGTAGGCGCGAAAAGTGAAAAAGCTGACGTCGAGCAGGTAGACGGCTTCGCGCTTGGAGGCGCTCACAGGGGCAGGCTCGGACATCGCCGCGCCAAATGCAAGTGTCCGGTACGGTGTGGTGTTGACAGCCTGCTCTGGGCTCGTTACTAAAAAAATACGTTCTGTCGCCGCGGCCCTGCGCGGCGGCTTTCCGGCGTACAAAAGGCAATGATCGAGGTTCGCGACCTGGTCAAGAGCTATGGTGCATTCGAGGCGGTCAAAAACGTCTCGTTCTCGGTCGCCACAGGCCAGGCGTGCGGATTCCTGGGCCCCAACGGCGCGGGCAAGACCACCACGATGCGGATCATCACCGGCTACATGCCGGCGACGTCGGGCACCGTTTCGGTCGATGGATTCGACGTCTTCGAGCAGTCGTTCGAGGTCCGCAAGCGCATCGGCTACCTGCCCGAGCACCCCCCACTCTACCTCGAAATGAAAGTCGCCCGTTACCTCGAACACGTCGCCCGGCTCAAGGGGTTGCGCGGGCGGCGCGTGGCCGAGGCGCGCGACCGGGTGCTGGCCGACTGCGGCCTTGAAAACGTCGCTGGCCGCCTGTGCGGCCACCTCTCAAAAGGCTACCGGCAGCGCGTCGGCCTGGCGCAGGCCCTCATTCATGATCCGTCCGTGTTGATTCTCGACGAGCCGACGATCGGCCTCGACCCGGCGCAGATCATCGAAATCCGCCAGCTCATTCGCGAGCTCGCCACCGAGCGCACGGTCATCCTCTCGACGCACATCCTTCCCGAGGTCGCCCAGATCTGCCAGAAGGTCGTCATCATCAACGAAGGCCGCATCGCCCTGGAAGCGGAAATCGAGGAGCTCACGCGCGAGGGCAGCCTCGAGGACGAGTACCTGAAGTACGTAAGTGGGGAAGCGGCGGTGGAGGTCGAGGCCGGTGCGTAACGTCCTGACGATCGCCTGGCGCGACTTGCGCTCGATGTTCGTCTCTCCGATCGCCTACGTGGTGCTCACGGGCTTCGAGCTCCTGGCTGGCTGGTTCTTTTTCAACCTGCTCGGCCAGTTCAACCGGCTGGTGGCCATCTACGCGAGCCTGCCCCGCTCGAACGCGGCTTGGCTCAACCTCAACGACGCGGTGGTTACGCCCCTGCTGCAGAATCTCTCGATCGTGCTGTTGATCGTCGTGCCGATGATGACCATGCGCAGCTTCGCCGAAGAGCGTAGCTCAGGCACGTACGAACTGCTGTTCACCTCGCCGGTTCGCGTGGCGGAGATGGTCGCCGGCAAGTTTCTCGCCGGAATCGCCATGATCTTGTTGATGATCGCACTTGCCCTGGTGTACCCGGCGATTCTCCTCGTCTACGGCAATCCAGAACTCGGACTGATCACGAGCGGATACCTCGGTCTGACACTGGTGGCGATCACCTACGTGGCGGTGGGCAACTTCACATCGGCTCTCACGTCCAACCAGATCATCGCCGCGGTGAGCGCCCTGGTCATCACTCTGCTGATGTTCGTCATCAACTGGCCGGCCGAAAGCGCGGGTCCGGCGATGAAGGCCGTGCTCACGTACCTTTCCGTCACCGAGCACTTCCGGGAGTTGGTGCGTGGCGTGATCGACACGAAAGATATCGTGTACTTCGTCAGCGTGAGCGGAATCTTCTTGTTCCTCACGCACCGGGCGGTCGAAAGCGCGAGGTGGAAGTAGCAATGGCTCCGCGCGCTCCGATACTCGGCATCACGGGCCTCGTATTCATCCTGTTCGGCCTACTATCGCACTACTTCACGTACAATCCGCTGGAAGGCTTTTTCTCGTTCGGCTGGTACTCGCTCCTTCACCTGGTCGCCGGGATCGTGTGCCTGGTCTGGTACTTCATGCGGGGCTCGGCGTCCCTCGGTCAATTCGTCCGGCAGCGCTCGACTCGCTACGGCCTCAACGCTGCAGTCTACTCGGTGTTCTTCATCGCAGTGGTTGCGATGCTCAACTTCCTCGGCGTCCGCTACCACTACCGGGTGGACGTCAGCGCGCAAGGAGTCAACAGCATTTCCGAGCAGTCGCGGGAGGTCGTCAAGAAGCTCGACGAGGACGTCGAGATCGACGCATTCGTCGACGGCGGAACGGACCCCGCGCTCGAGGAGCTGTTCGACGCCTACGCCTACCATACCGACCGGCTCAAGGTGCGGTTCATCG
>CAZQYE010000110.1:0-7378 GCA_964597375.1 uncultured Myxococcales bacterium | reverse complement strand
TGTACGCGGCGATGAAACGGTCTCCGACGATGCCTTGCGCGATCAACAGGCCCGAGACGTCGGTGTAGTCGGTATAGAACGGCCGGTAGGCTCCGTCCGGGCACCGACCGCGCATGATGAAGTCGAGAGCGTCCTGCCGGGAGACGCGCCGAACGACGTAGTCGAGCTCTTCGTCGTGTTCGAGCAAGACGATCGCCGAGATCGGGTGTACGTCGCGATCGGCGTAGAAGTTGTCCCAGTCGGGATCGTAGAACAGTCGTTCTTCGGGAAAGTCGTGGGTCGTTCGGCCCAGAGCGTCGCGCACGCGGGCGGCGCCGTAGTCGGCGGTTGCGTTTTCGATGATCGGTTCGTTTTCCGACAGAATCAGATCGCGGCTGAGCAGACCGCGGCTGCGCATGTAGAAGTGCCGTTCGGCCGGCCACACGTCCCAGCGTCCCTCACCCGACGGCACGATCTGCAGCCAGTCGTCCTGACTGACGATGCCCACGCCGCGCATCACCTCGTCGATGTCCTTGTCGCCTTTCGACTCGATCTGGTAGCGACGCTTGAGCTCGTTTCGGCGGTCGGGCCGGTTGCGCTCGGCCCAGAACGTCACGGCAGTGGACTTGCCGGCACCATCGCCTCCCATCACGACCGTGGTGCCACCCTCACTGCTGAGAATGACCGCTCCCGCATGTGCCGACACCACTTCCGCCATCGACATCACGGCGGCGACCCCGGAGTGGACTCCGTGGCACTTGATCTCCCCGTGGTAGTCCGTGTTGATCGTGATGATGTAGATCGAGTCGCCGATCTCGGCGAGCGGGCAGGCATAGATGAAGCACGATGGCACGACGGACTTGGTCGCCGAGTCGAAGAACTGCGAGTCACGAAGGCGGCTGGGGAGCCCGAGCGACATCGGGTTTTGCTTCTTTTGCTTGAGTTGGGCGACGAATTCCTTGTAGGCGCGCTCGTTGGGCGGAATCCCGACCACCGAGATCACGCGTACCATCGGCACGTTTCGCTCGAGCATGCGGAAGCGCTCTTCGAGGGCCGACGCGAGCTCGAGCGACAATGGATCGTTGATCTGAAAGAAGTTCACCTGCGACGTGCGATACAGTTGCGGGATGTTGCCGCGGTGCTCGCACGCGACGCCGGCGCTGAAGAACCGAGTGCGCAGCGTCTTGCCGCCGGTCAGTACGTTCATTGCTTCGAGCCACGCGCGGGCTTCTTTGACGTCGCGATCGTGCGCTTTCTTGTCGATGCGGGCGACCAGACGCGTTACCAGTTCCGCCTGCGTCGTGTTGTACGAGTTGAGCACGGGGCCGATCGTCGGATCTTCGGCGGTCGCTAGGTCGAGACGCAGGATGGTGTCGCCGCGGTCGTTGATGCCGATCTCCCGGATCCCGGGATTGTGGCGCAGGTACAGTCCGCCGGCAGCCAGCAGTCGGCCGATCTGCACTTTGGAACCGACCGACTGCTCGATCCCTTCGTCGTCCATCGAGGTCATTTCGATCGGCACGATGTAGGACGCGATCTGCTTGGTCATGTCCGAGTTGTAGACTCGAACGCGACGGCCGAGCTCGCTGACGGTGATCCCCGCGTCGCGAATGCGGTCCATGTCGAGCGCACTTTCTTCGGCCATCAGCAGGCGGCCGTCGGGATTGCGCGCCAGCTTGCGCGAGGACACCGCCTTGGGTTTGAGAAATTGTTCGATCAAAGTGGTCGTGTTGGAATCCATGGCACCCGTCGTATCGTAAACGTAGGGAAGACAGCCGTTTATACGAGAAGGCGGCGACCAGTCAAAGAAGGGGGTCGTGAAAGAATCCGGACAAGGGGAAAAGCGTTCGATCCTCGTCGCCGGCTGCGGCGCGATTGGCTCGGTGTTCGCGTGCCTCCTCGCCGAGGCGGGACACCGGGTTTGCGTTCTCGGGCGCCGGCCGCTGGTCGCCGCGGCCTCGAGCAGCGGGCTGCGGGTCAGCGGAATCTGGGGTGAGCACCGCTCGACTCCCCTCGACGGAGCTTGCGAGGCGGCCGCGGTTTCGGGCAATTTCGACGCGGTCCTGGTGACCTGTAAGTCTTACGATACCGAGTCCCTGTTGGCCGAGCTCGGCGATCGGGCCGTACCCGGTGGGGTCGCGGTCTCACTGCAGAACGGCCTCGGCAACCTCGAGCGACTCGAGGCTGTCTACGGCCCCGAGCGGGTTCTCGGCGGGCGCGTGATTTTCGGTGCCGAGGTGATCGAACCGGGCCACGCGCGGGTGACGGTGGAGGCCGAGCCGGTTCTTCTCGGGTCCCGCCATGGCCGCTCGGAGCTTGCGGCCGAGTGGGCCTCCGTGGTCGATCGAGCTGGGATCGCCTGCCGGCCCACCGGCGACATCGAGGCGGCCTTGTGGGGCAAGGTTCTCTATAACGCTGCGCTCAACCCGCTCGGCGCGCTGCTGGGCGTTCCCTACGGCGAGCTTGCGCGAGACGCCGACCGCCGCTGGGTCATGGACCGCGTCATCGAGGAAGCCTACGCCGTAGCGCGCGCCGAAGGCGTCGCCTTGCCCTGGAAGGACGCCGGTGAGTATCGCAGGATCTTCTACGATCGCCTCGTTCCTGCCACCGCCGGCCACCGGTCCTCGATGCTGCAAGACCTCCAGCGAGGCCGGACCACCGAGATCGATGCCATCTGCGGCGAAGTGTGCCGGCGCGGCGCGGCCCGAGGCGTCGACACGCCGCTCAACCGATTGCTTTCCATTCTCGTGCGGGAGCGCAGCGCCGGCCGCTGATCACTCGGCCGCCGGCTGGCGCCTGCCGTAGGTTTGTGCCTGTTTGCCAAGGCGCTCCGCTCCGGCAACAGTCGCCGGCGGTGGGCGGCGTCGCAGAAACGAACGTGTCGCTCAAGCTCAGCCCGAGCGCGGTGAGTCGGATCCACGAGCATGCGGTGGCCGAGTACCCGAGCGAGTGTTGCGGCTTGATCGTCGAAGAAGCCGGCGGGGTCCAGCGCGTGTTGCGACTCAGCAACGTTCAGGATCGGATGCACGCCGAAGATCCCGAGCGTTTCCCGCGGACGGCCAGGACCGCCTACTACCCCGACTCCCGAGAGTTGATCGAGGCGCTGCGACAGGCCCAGCGGCCAGGCGCCAGGCTGCTCGCGTTCTACCACTCGCACCCCGACCACGATGCCTACTTTTCCGACGAGGACGTCGCTCAGGCCACGCCGCTGGGGGAGCCGTCCTATCCTGAGGCGGCCCAGATCGTCGTGTCGGTCTACGATGGCAGCGTGCGGGACACGCGCGCCTACGCGTGGTCCGACAGTGAGGCCGCCTACGTCGAGATCGAGCTCGAGGGCGTGTGACCGACGAGCGAATCCGGCGATTTGCGGCACCCCTTGTTCCCGTGCTATGTCGGGGCACCTTCCGAGTGCACAAAAGGGGGTAATGCCCGATGAATCGTCGTTCAAACGGATCCGTCCTAGTCACGCTCGCGGCCGCTGCGGCCCTGATGGCGATGGCGCTTCCCGCCCATGCGCGCAACTTCGACATCGGCCTCGGTGGGGGCGGCCTGTTCGGCATCGAGGAGAACCTGCCGGTCAAGGACAACTATTACGCCGGGATCTTCTCGGCGATCCGCCTGCGAGACCAGTTCGATGCCGAGCTGAGCGCAGCCCGCTCGGAGGGGATCGACACGGCGGACGGCTCGTTTCGGGAGATCTACCACGCGACGGCCGGATTCCGCTTCTATCCGATGACGGCGCCGGACCGCGCCACCCGGTTCTACGTCGCCTTCGGGGCATCGGTGTTTTTCGATCTCAAGCGGAACGACGACTCGACTCTCGGCGCCTATCTCGGTCCGGGCTTCCGCCTGAAGGCAGGCGAACACAGCGGCATCGACTTGCGTGCGCCTCTGGTGTTCTCCGGCGAGGGGGCGACGAACACCGTCATTCTTCCGACGGTCAGCTGGTTCTACGAGTTCTGACCCACCGTTGCGCTCTCGCGACGGGACGCGGCTAGGCGGCCCCCGGGCCTGCAACCGGTGGGGTCTGAGCACAGGTGTCCAAGCCGACGATCGAAGAAGGAATCGTAAAGCCCGGGCCCGCCGGTCTTCGCTACCGGATCGAAGGGGCCGCCGGCAACGTGGTCGTGACGTTCGTCCACGGGTTGGCGGCTACGCTCGACGTATGGGAGGGCCAGGCCCGAAGGCTGGCGGACGACTATCGCGTTCTGCGCTACGACTTGCGTTCCCACGGCGGCAGTGAGGCCGCCGACGTGCCGTGTACGCGCTCCGATTTGGCGGCCGAGCTCGTGGGGTTGCTCGACGCCCTCGGCATCGAGCGCAGCGTGATCGTTGGACACTCGGCCGGTGGCGTGATCGCGATGCAAGCCGCCGTGGACCACCCCGCGCGCGTCGCCGGACTGGTGCTGGTCGGAACGGCGAGCGAGTGCAACGACAAGACCGCCGCGTGGTACGAGAAGACAGCCGCCAAAGCGCGCGAGTCGGGCGGTGCCGCGGCCTTACGTGCCATGGGCATGCCCGAAGGGTCCCCGGCGCCCGACGGTCCGGGGTTCGGGCACCTGGCGCTGGCGATGCGTTCCCTCAACGCCGATCCCCTTACCGAACGCCTGAGAAGCCTCGACGTACCAGTGCTGATCATCGTCGGTGAACGCGATTTCCTGGGAGTGGGCGGTTCGGTCATCCTTCACCGCGCGATTGCCCGCAGCGAGCTCGAGATCGTTCCCGGCCGCGGCCACGGCGTCTATCTCGAGGATCCGGACTGGTTCGCCGAGCGTCTGCGACGTTTCCTAGCCGAACGGGTTCAGGCGACCTGACGTCCCTTCAGAGTGTGGGAGGTCGCCGACTCGATGCGTACGCGCACGAGGTCGCCGGCGGCGGCGCCAGTTGGTTCGAAGACGACGGTCTTGAACTGCGGGTTCTTGCCCGCCATCCAGCCGGCTGGCCTTTTTGCCGGACCCTCCACGAGGACGTCGGTGGTGCGCCCGACGAGACGCCGGTTGATCCGAGCGGCGCGCTCTTCCTGCTCGGCGATCAAGCGCTCGAGGCGCGCGGTCTTGGTCTGCTCGTCGACGGTCTCCCCGAGATCGAAGGCCCGGGTTCCTTCGCGCCGCGAATACTTGAACAGGAACGCGTGGTCGAAATCGACCTCATCCATGAGCCGTGAGGTCTGCTCGAAATCCTCTTCCGTCTCACCCGGGTAGCCGACGATGACGTCCGTCGAAAGGGCGAGCTCCGGCAACGCCTTGCGCAGGCGATCGACGAGTCTCAAATACTCGGCGACCGTGTGGCCACGGTCCATGGCGGCGAGAATACGGTCCGAGCCGCTTTGAACGGGCAAATGAACGTAGGGGGCGACCTTCTCGCACTCGGCCATCGCCTCGATCGTCGCGTCGCTCATGTCGGCGGGATGGGGGGAGGTGAACCGAATCCGCTCGATTCCCTCCACCGCGTTGCAGCGCCGGAGCAGCTGGGCGAAATCCACGTCTCCCCAGCGGTAGGCGTTCACCGTTTGGCCGAGCAGGACGACCTCGCGGTAGCCGGCGTCGGCGACTCGCCGCAGTTCGTCGATCAGGACGTCGGGAGGAAGGCTGCGCTCGCGCCCGCGCACGTAGGGGACCACGCAAAACGTGCAGAACCGGTTGCAGCCGCGCATGATCGTGAGCCACGCACGCACGCCGGCATCCCGGATGGGAGCGACGTCTTCGTACGTTTCGCTCCGGTCGAGTCGGACATCGGCGACCGGCCGGTCGCAAGCGAGGAGTTCGGGCAGCCGCCGGTACCCGTCCGGGCCGACCACGAAGTCGAGGCCCGGAATGCGCTCGAGCAGGCGCTCGCGGTGGTGCTGAGCCATGCATCCGGCCAAGCCGATCCGCGTCCGGCCGCTCTCGCGCCTGGCAGCGATCAACTGGCGCACCCGCTGCGCGACACGCTGCTCGGCGTGTTCGCGGATGGCGCACGTGTTGAGCAGGATCACGTCGGCCTGCTCGGGAGCTCCGGCGGGGCGCAGTCCGGCCTCCGACAGCACGCCGCGAATGAGCTCGCTGTCGGCCAGGTTCATCTGACAGCCGTAGGTTTCCAGGTAGAACGCACCGGCTTGACCGGTTGCGAGCCCGTCGAGTACCGTCATCCCTATCCGTATAACCCGGGAGGAGTGCGCCGCAAAGCCCCGCGGAGCGCCGCTTGGCGCGACTCGTTGCATCGAGTACATAAGGTGCCGTGAGTGTCGAGGAACACAAGAAAGAGGCGGCCCAAAGCGTCGCCTGCGCCGTGCTGACGATTTCCGACACCCGCACGCTCGACGACGACGCCTCGGGGGAGGAAATCCGCAAGTGGCTGGAGGACGCCGGACACCGGGTTGCGGCCCGGCGCATCATTCCGGACGACGTAGAGCGGATTTCCGGGGCGCTGCGAGCTCTGGCGAACGACGTGACGATCGATGCCGTGATTACCAGCGGCGGAACCGGCATCGCCCCGCGCGACAACACCCACGACGTGCTCGAGCAGTTGCTCACGCGGCGGCTCGACGGCTTCGGTGAGCTGTTTCGCGCCATCAGCTACGAGAAGATCGGTTCGGCGGCGATGTTGTCGCGAGCGATCGGCGGCCTGATCGGGACCACGGTGGTGTTTTCGCTGCCCGGGTCCCCCGATGCCTGCCGCCTGGCGATGGAGAAGCTGATCGTGCCGGAACTCGGGCATCTGGTCGCGCTGGCCCATCCGAACAAGTGGCGGCGTTGACGTGTCGGCCGTCGCGGTTCGGGTTTTGTACTTCGGGATCGTTCGCGAGAGGCTCGGCGTGAGCGAGGAACAGGTCGACGTGGAGCCGCCGGCGACCGTCGGGCGGCTGATGCGACGGCTTACCGAGCTGCACCCGGATCTCGCCGAGGGGGTGGCGAGCCTGCGCGTGGCGCTGAACCAGGAGTACGTCGGCGAGGACGCGTCGCTGGCCGACGACGACGAAGTCGCGATCATTCCGCCGGTCAGCGGAGGCACCTGTGTTTGAGATCGTCGAGCAGCCGATTGATTTGACCGAGGTCGCCGGTGCGGTGGCGAGTCCCGAGGCGGGCGCGATCGCCACGTTCGCCGGAACCACGCGAGCCACCAATCGCGGCCGGCGGGTCGTTCGCCTCGAGTACGAAGCCTATCCGGAAATGGCCGTGCGTGAGTTCGAGAAGATCGCCGCCGAGGCGGCCGAGCGCTGGGAGGTGTGCAAGACGGCGATCGTCCACCGGGTGGGGCCCGTGGCGGTCGGCGAGACCAGCGTCGCCATCGCCGTATCGGCGCCGCATCGAGCAGAAGCACTGGCCGCGTGCGGCTACCTGATCGATCGCCTCAAGCACCTCGCTCCGATTTGGAAAAAAGAGCACTTCGAAGGGGGAGAGGTCTGGCTCGGTTCACTGGC
>CAZQYE010000109.1:0-7393 GCA_964597375.1 uncultured Myxococcales bacterium | reverse complement strand
TTTTACCGCCGGCTGGGCTTCGAAGAGCTGCCTGAGAGTAGCTGGACCCCGGGGCTCGCGCGCCTTCATCGGGCCGAGCGGGGCGCCGGGCTCAACGTCGCCGACCGCTTGTTCATGGTCAAGCCCCTCACCAAAAAAACACCCTTGCCTAAGTCTCGTTCCTGTGCGACCCTGTGAGTGGAATTTGAAGGCAATACAAAGCCTTCTGTGACACCGAGCGAGACCGATGGCGATTACCTACGAAATTTCTCCCGAGCAGGAAACTGCGTTCGTCCGAGTAAGCGGTGCCGTCGACATGCGTTCGGCGCTTGCCGCGATGGGAGAGCTTGCCAACGACCCGAACTTCGACCGCAACTTTAAGATCGTCATCGACGTCCGCGAGATGGACTACCGGCCGTCGCTCGGGGAGCTTCGGGTCATGGCTTGGGCGCTCGGTCACGAGCGCGAGCGATACGCCGAGCAAGTAGCCGTCGTGTTGCCCGAGCGTGCAGGTCGAGTCCGCCCGCATATCTTTGCGCGCTTTGCACGCATGGCGGGGATGGGGTTCAACCTGTTCCGCGACATGCCGTCGGCACTGCGCTGGAGTCGCCCGTCCTGACGCGCGCCGCCTCGCCATCACAATCGAAGATCGAACCTGAGTCGGACGCTCGGCCGTCGGCCAAGATATTCGGCATCGTCAACATCACGGAGGACTCTTTTTCCGACGGTGGTCGATATCGCGATCCGGAGGCGGCGATCGCCCACGCGCAGGCGCTCGTGGACGACGGGGCGTTCGCGGTCGATTTAGGGGCTGCTGCGAGCAATCCCGACGCGCGTCCGGTCGAGCCCGCCGAGGAGATCGAGCGGCTCGCGCCGGTGCTCGATGTGCTCCTGCCGGCCGGTGTTCGCGTTTCGGTGGACTCGTGGAAAACCGAAACCCAGCGCTACTGTCTCGGTCGCGGCGTCGCGTTCTTGAACGACATCCGCGGGTTTGCAGATCCTACGTTCGACGAGGAGCTCGCTGCCGCCGACTGCCGCTTGATCGTAATGCACTCGACCTCACGCGAGGCGATCGCCGAGCGGCGCCCTCTAGGTCGCGATGAGGTACTCTCGTCGATCTACCGATTCTTCGATGAGCGGATCAGGCGGCTCACGGCCGCGGGCGTGAGCCCGGACCGGCTGATCATCGATCCGGGGATGGGGTTGTTTCTCTCGAGCGATGCGACGGCTTCGTTCGCCGTGCTGGCTGATCTCGAGCGTCTCAAACGGACCTTCGGCCTCGAGGTGATGGTCTCGGTCTCGCGAAAGTCGTTCCTTGCGGCGGCCTGCGGCCGGGAGGTAGGCGAGCGGGGCGCGGCCACGTTGGGGGCGGAGATCGCGGCGGCATTGCGCGGCGCCGATTACATTCGAACCCACGACGTGCGGGCACTTTCCGACGCCCTGGCCGCCGTGCGGGCGGTCTTCCGTGAAGCCCCGGATTGAGGGGTTTATCCGGACAGCAGGCGGGGGTATACTTCGTTTGGGCCGTGGTGGGCAATCGCCGCGGCCGTTCGTTTTATTGAGGCAAGGAGGCCAGTATGCACGGTTCTTCGTCCCACCCCGCTTCGATGCCCGGTTCAGGCGCCGGGCCGATGGCTTCGATCGATTTCGACGATCGGCCGTTTCTCGTCATCTGGGAGACCACCCAAGCGTGCGATCTGGCCTGTAAGCACTGCCGAGCAGAGGCGATTCCCGACCGCGATCCCGGCGAGCTGACGACCGAGGAGGGCAAGGCCCTACTCGACGAGGTCGCCCGGATGGGGACCCCGATTTTCATTCTGTCCGGAGGCGACCCACTGAGGCGCCCCGACCTCGAGGAGCTGATCCGCTACGGCAAAGAGATCGGTTTGCGGATGGGGACCATCCCGGCGGCGACGCCGGCTCTGACGCGCGAGCGGATCCAGGCCCTCAAGGACGCCGGCGTCGATCAGGTGGCCTTCAGCATCGACGGTCCGACCGAGCGCATCCACGATTCGTTTCGCGGGGTCGACGGTTCGTTCGCCAAGACGCTCGAGGGCGTCGAGTTTGCGCACGAGGCCGGTATTCCCGTGCAGATCAACACCTGCTTTGCATCGTGGAACTTCGCCTATCTCGAGCCGATGGTCGAGCTGGTAAAAAGCCTCGGCGTGGTGTTCTGGGAAGTGTTCTTCCTGGTTCCGACCGGCCGCGGGCGCGAAATGCAGAGCCTCAAGGCCGATCAGTTCGAGCAGGTGTTCGAACGCCTTCACCGCCTGAACAGCGAAGCGCCGTTCATCGTGAAGGTCACCGAGGCTCCCCACTACCGGCGCTACGTCATCGAAAAGGAGATGGCCGAGCACGCGGCGACGGCCGAAGAGCGCATCGAATACATCCTGGCGCGCCCTCGTGGGATCGCCGGCATCGGAATGTCCCCGAAGGCCGTCAACTCCGGCAAGGGCTTCGCCTTCGTCAGCCACATCGGCGAGATCTACCCCTCGGGCTTTTTGCCGATCGTCGCCGGGAATGTGCGTGAGCACTCGCTCGCCGACATCTACCGCAACTCACCGCTGTTCCGGGAGCTGCGCGACCCTGCGGCGCTCGGTGGCAAGTGCCGGCCGTGTGCGTACGCCGACGTTTGCGGCGGGTCGCGCGCGCGAGCGTACGCCGTGACGGGCGACTACATGGCGGCCGAGCCGTTCTGCGCCTATCACCCGTAGTCGCTCCAGACCTGCGCAAAAACGGCGCCTCGGGGCACCCCGGCCGGTCGCTTTACTTCTGGATCGGGCCGGCCAGCGGTCTCGAGCGTCCGGCCGGACTCTTACCGAGACACAGCCCGACGGTGGTCCCTCTTCCTTGCGGTAAGGGCGCAAGATGTCCGCTCGGCTTGGCGCGTGAAATGTCCGCTCGGACACTCGTCCGTTGACATAGGGTAGAACACGTTTCAATGTGCGGTCCGCGAGTCGGGGCGGACTCTCCTGATGCGTGTCGCGGCTTGGTGGCCGGCCGCCCGCCGATACGGTCGGTGCCTGGCCGCCCGGCGGTTGGGCTGCGCCTGTAGTGGGTGCTCAGGGCGCCCGGGGCGGGCCCGGCGCTGCTTGGCAGTGAAGGAGCGCTGCTTCCGTTCTCGTAGATACGAGCCGATGGCCGCGAGTTTTCGGCGCGGTGCCGGAGACCGCTGCGGCTGGAGGAGTCCATGGCCGAAGAGATCATCGAAGACGGCGAGGTGCTTGCCGCTCGCCACGTTCTGGAGTTTCCCTACACGCGCACGGTGGGGCCGGTCACCGGCCGATTTCTGGCAGGACTGCGCGACCGCAAGATTCTTGGCGTGCGCACGCCGAGTGGCAAGGTGTTGGTGCCGCCCGTCGAGCACGATCCGGAGACGGCCGAGGACGTCACGGACGAGTTCGTCGAAGTCGGCCCCGGTGGCGTCGTCGTGACCTGGACGTGGCTGGCTGAGCCACGTCCCAAGCAACCGCTCGACCGGCCGTTCGCTTGGGCGCTGATTCGCCTCGACGGGGCCGACACGGCGATGCTCCACGCCGTGGATGCCGGCAGCGAAAACGCGATGAAAACGGGCATGCGCGTCCGGCCGCGCTGGCGCGAGCAGACCACGGGCATGATCACCGACATCGAATGTTTCGAGCCGGAGGCCGGTGCATGAGCGGCGTCGTAAGGGAAATCATCACTCCCGTTCGGCTGGGGTCTGCGGTGACGGCCGGGCGCGGCGACCACGGGCAAGAGCGCACTGAAGAGGTGGGCACATGAGCGACGTGATCAGCGAGATCATCACCCCGATTCGCCTGGAATACACGATGACGGCCGGGCACGCGCAAAAGCGATTTCTGCGCGGCCTCGTCGAGGGACGCTTGCTCGCGCAACGTTGCCCGAAGTGCCGGAAAGTCTACGTGCCGCCCCGCGGCTCGTGTCCGACCTGCGCAGTGCCGACCGAAGAGGAAGTCGAGATCGCCGACAAGGGGACGGTGACGACGTTCTGCACGGTGAACCTCCCATTTTACGGGCAGGCCGTCGAGATTCCCTACGTGTGCGCGTCGGTTCTGCTCGACGGTGCGGACATTCCGTTTTTCCACATGATCGCAGACATTCCGGTGGAAGAAGTGCGAATGGGCCTTCGGGTAGAGGCCGTGTGGGCACCGCCTGAAGAGCGCAAGCCGAGCTTCGAGTCGATCCTGTACTTCCGCCCAAGCGGCGAGCCGGACGCGCCGTTTGAAAGCTACAAGGAGCACATCTGATGCGCGACGTGGCAGTCATTGCTTTTGCGCAGGCCAAGTCGGTACGCCGAAACACCGATTGCAACGAAGTCGAAATCGTCATGCCGGTCGTGACCGAGGCGCTCGAACAGTCGGGGATCGAGCGCAAAGAAATCGGTTTTACCTGTTCGGGCAGCTCGGATTACCTTGCCGGCGTTGCGTTTTCGTTCGTGACCTCACTCGATGCGATCGGCGCCTGGCCCCCGATCGAGGAGTCACACGTCGAGATGGACGGTGCCTGGGCGCTCGTGGAAGCCTGGGTGCGACTTCAGCACGGAGACGTCGACTCGGCGCTGGTGTATGGCTTCGGCAAGTCGTCGCTCGGAGACATCAGCGAAATCCTGAGCCGGCAGTTCGATCCGTACACGGTCGGCCCGCTGTGGCCGGATTCGATCTCCGTTGCGGCACTTCAGGCACGCGCCCTGATCGACACCGGCCGCTACAGTGAACGCGACATGGCCGAGGTCGCCGCGCGCAGTCGCCGCGACGCCAAGGGCAACCCGTACGCACAGGTGGCCGGAGACGACGACGTCGAAGAGCTGCTCGGCCGGCCCTACGTTGCCTCTCCGCTGCGCAAACACGACTGCCCGCCGATTTCCGACGGCGCTGCAGCGATCGTGCTGGCCGCCGGCGACCTGGCGCGGGCGAAGTGCAAGCGGCCGGCGTGGATCCGGGGCCTCGACCACCGCATCGACGTGCAAAACCTGGGTGCGCGGGATCTCACGCGTGCTCCTTCGGCGAAAGTTGCGGCCGAGAAGGCGGGAGCGGCCAAAGACAAGATCGATGTTGCCGAACTGTACGCGCCGTTTTCTCACCAGGAACTGATCTTGCGCGAAGAGATGGGAATCGGTGAGGGCGTGCGGATCAACCCATCGGGCGGTGCGCTGAGCGCCAACCCGCTCATGGCGGCCGGGCTCATTCGAATCGGCGAGGCCGCCCGCCGCATTTTCGACGGTGAGGCCGATCGCGTGCTCGCGCATGCGACATCCGGGCCATGCCTGCAACAGAATCTCGTGTGCGTGATGGAGGGCGAGTGATGGCCGAGCGTTGCGCAATCATCGGAATCGGGCAGACGCGACACAAAGCCAAGCGCAAGGACGTCTCGATGGTCGGGCTGGTGCGCGAGGCGGCCAAGCGAGCCCTCGAGGATGCTGGCCTGGAATGGAAGGACATCGATGCGGTCGTCGTCGGCAAGGCGCCCGATACGTTCGAAGGCGTGATGATGCCCGAGCTGTACCTGGCCGATGCGCTCGGTGCGACGGGCAAGCCGCTCATGCGCGTGCACACCGCCGGTAGCGTCGGTGGATCGACTGCGCTGGTAGCGGCGCACCTCGTGCGGGCGGGGATCCACGAGCGCGTGCTGACGGTGGCCTTCGAGAAGCAGTCCGAGAGCGAAGCGACTTGGGCGATCACCGCGAACATTCCGTTTCAGGTTCCGCTCGTGGCGGGGGCGGGCGGCTACTTCGCGCCCCTGATTCGCGCGTACATCCGAGAGTCCGGTGCCCCGGCCGACATCGGCATCAAAGTGGCGGTCAAGGATCGGCAAAACGCCCTCAAGAACCCGTATGCCCACTTGCACCTTCAGGACATCAGCTACGAGATGGTCGCGAACTCGCCGGTCCTGTGGGACCCGATTCGCTACCTCGAGTGCTGCCCCTCCTCGGACGGCGCCTGCGCGATGGTCCTGGCGAGCGAGCGCTGCGCGGATTCTTCGACTGCGCCGCCGGCGTGGGTCTTGGCCACGGCCATGCGTAGCGAGCCGACGATGTTCAGCGGCCGCAATCAGGTCAATCCCCGGGCCGGTCGTGAGTGTGCCGCCGACTTGTACCGGCAAGCCGGTGTGACCGAGCCCCGCAAGCAGATCGATGTCGCCGAGATCTACGTTCCGTTCAGTTGGTTCGAGCCGATGTGGATGGAAAACCTCGGCTTTGCCGAGGAAGGGCAGGGGTGGAAGATGACCGACGAGGGTGCCACGGCGCTCGACGGCGACATGCCGATCAATCCCTCGGGCGGAGTGTTGTCGTCGAATCCCATCGGCGCATCGGGAATGCTCCGCTTCGCCGAAGCGGCCATGCAGGTACGCGGCCAGGCGGGCGAGCACCAGGTGGAGGGCGTGCGGCTTGCCATGGGCCACGCCTACGGTGGCGGCTCTCAGTACTTCGCCATGTGGATGGTCGGCGCGGAGAAGCCCTGAGGCAGTTTGCCGCTCAGGTAGCGGCGTGCTCGGGCAGGGGTCGCTCGGGGCTGCTCGGGACGGGGCCGAAAAGCCCTAACGGCGCATTACTGATCCGACGGCCGCCGCGTATGTACGTTCCCGCCGCTCGATGCTAGGGGCGAACTCGTACTGTCCCGTTGGGCGTGCGCAAGTGCTGAGCGCGACTCAGCGCTCGGAAAACGGTGTAGCCAGCTGCGGCCGCTCCGCACTGTCGTGACCGTGGTCTTCATCGCCGAACACGATCTTGGAGCGACCGCCGTTTCCACGGTTGCCGCGTTCGCGGCTGAAATCGCCGCGGCCGCCGTTCCCGCCGGTGCCGTCCGAAGACATTTCCCCGGCAGCGCCGTCCACCGGCGCCTCAGCGGCTCGAGCGGACGCCGGCGCGACGTCCACTTGCTCGCGGGTCGCCTCGGCGGCCGGCTTCTTGCCCGGCCGCTCGTAAAAGCCCGCATGCCGGGCGACGATCAGGTACTTCTTGAACAGCCGGTTCGTTTCTTCCTCGTACTCGCTGACCGTCGTCTCATCGACCGGATCGAAGAAACACGTGGGGTCTTCTTCGAGATAGTCGCCGGTGTGATAGAAGGCCATCGCCCGGCAGCCGCCACAGGTGTACTGGTAGCGGCAGCGGCCGCAGCGTCCCTTGAGACGACTGCGGTCGGTCAGGTCGGCGAACATCTTGCTCTCGTAGACGAGCTGATCGAGGGGCTTCTCGCGAACGTTGCCCGTAGATAGCTCGTCGAGCAGCACCGGGCACACCGACAGATCGCCTTCGGCGTTGATCGCCAGCCAGTTGCCGACCCAGCAGCCGATCGGGGGATTTTGCGGAACCGTTCCGTTTTTCTGCCCGCCCGAGACTTCCTCGTGGAGCTCAGGCGACAAGAAGAAGGGCGTGTAGCTCACGTATCCGTTCACGTGCCGCCGCAGAACCGGGTGG
>CAZQYE010000108.1:0-7406 GCA_964597375.1 uncultured Myxococcales bacterium | reverse complement strand
ATGCGATGGAAGAAATCGTCGACGTTCTAATCATTGGAGCCGGGGCTTCCGGCGCGGCGCTGGCGTGGAGCCTCTCGGACACGCGCATGAACATCCTGTGCCTGGAGCAGGGAGACTGGATGGACCCGGGGCGCTACCCGGCCACGGGCGAGGACTGGGACGCGCGGGCGCACGCCGATTTTGCGATCAATCCGAACGACAGGCGACGCCCGGAAGACTACCCGGTCGATGACTCCGACGCGCCGGTCTCACCGGCCATGTTCAACGCCGTCGGCGGCAGCACGATCAACTACGCAGCACACTTCCCCCGTTTCCACCCGTCGGACTTCCGAGTGCGCACGCTCGACGGCGTCGCCGACGACTGGCCCATCGACTACTGGACGCTCGAGCCCTACTACGCCGAAAACGAGCGCATGATGGGTCTGGCGGGGCTCGCCGGCGACCCAGCCTACCCTCCCAAAGCGCCGGTCCTGCCCCCCGTTCCGCTCGGCAAACTCGGCGAGACCGTCGCCCGCGGGTTCAACGCCCTCGGCTGGCACTGGTGGCCGTCGGACAGCGCCATCGCGACGCGTGATTACGAAGGTCGTGCCCACTGCATTCAGCTCGGCACGTGTACGACCGGCTGCGCGCAAGGGGCCAAAGCGAGCACCGACATCACCTATTGGCCTGCTGCCATTCGGCGGGGCGTGCGCCTGAAGACGCGATGCCGCGTGCGCGAGATCACAGTCAACGAACGAGGCATGGCCGACGGCGTCATCTACTACGACGGTGACGGCGTAGAGCGCAGGCAGCGCGCCGAAGTGGTCGTGCTGGCGTGCAACGGAATCGGGACACCGAGACTCCTGCTCAACTCCCGATCGAAGCTGTTCCCCGACGGACTGGCCAACCGCAGCGGCCAGGTCGGGCGCAACCTGATGCTACACCCGTATGCCATGGTGCAGGGCATCTTCCCGGAGCGCCTCGACGGTTATCAAGGACCGCCGGGCTGCGGGCTCATGAGCCACGAGTTCTACGAGACGGATCCGAAGCGCGGCTTCGTGCGCGGCTACTCATTCGAGATGCTGCGCGGGGCGGGACCGGTGACCACGGCGCTTTGGGCCGCCGAGTCGGGGGCCCTGCCGTGGGGGGCGGGCCACCACGAAACGTTCTCGATGGCTTTCGATCACACGGCCGGCCTTCTAGCGATCTGCGAGGACCTGCCCGATCCGAACAACCGCGTCACGCTCTCAGAGACGCTTTGCGACAACAACGGCATCCCGGCCCCCAAGGTCGAGTACACACTGAGCGAAAACAGTCGGCGCATGCTCGAACACGGCGTGGCCCGTGCCACCGAAGCGCTCGAAGCAGCCGGTGCGTTGATGGTCACGTCGGAGGCGCCGTGGAAAATCGCAGGATGGCACTTGATGGGTACGGCCCGCATGGGGACTGATCCGGAGACTTCGGTTGTCAATCCGTGGGGCCGCTGCCACGACGTGCGAAATCTCTTCATCGTAGACGGCAGCATTTTCGTCACCTCGGCGGGAGTGAATCCGACGAATACCATTCAGGCGCTCGCGCTGTACGTCGCCGATTCGATGAAGAAACGGCTGGCCAACTTGTTCGACTGACGGGCGGAAGCTGCTGCAGGCTACGGAGATACAGGCGGTGGGCGACTCGAAAACGTACGCGCGCGTAATATTAAGGAGGCGACCCATCTGGATCACAGCGTCCAAGGAGGTTGGGGCTCGACAATGACTGCGAGCGGCCAAACATCGAGCGAGGAAAGACGCGAGCTGCTCGCGGCGGTTCTCGATACGTTGATCCCAGCGAGCGAGGACGGGCGGATGCCCGGATGCGGCGAGCTTGGGGCGGCGGAGTCGGTCGCCGCGTGGATCGAGGCCTCGCCGGCCGGGGATGGTGCACTGGCATCGATTCTCGATGCGATCGACGCCTCGGCCCGGGCTGCCGGCCGGCCATTTCTCGAAGGTACGCAGAGCGAACGCGCGGCGGCCGTTGCAGCCGTCGCCGCCGAGCAGCCCGACCTATTCGGGCTGCTGTGGCAGGCCACGCTCATCGCGTACTACCAGCACCCGAGCATCTGCCGAAAACTAGGCTTGCGGCCGGGCCCGCCCTATCCCAAAGGATATGAGGTGCCGGATACGGACTTCTCTCTTCTCGAGCCGGTCCGGACGAAGCAGCGCCTCTACCGCGACGCGTGAGGTAGGCTGCGCACCCCCGTTCATCGTATGAATCGGCGGGCCTGGACGTTGGCTTTCATTCTCGCGCTGACTGCCGCTGCCTTCGCGAACGGCCTCAGCGGAGACTTCGTCTGGGATGACCGCTTCGTCTTGGTGAAAAACCTCGCCATCCGAGACCTCGCAAACTTTCCATCCTTTTTTACGGATCCCCACACCGCCTCGGGCAACCCTCATCTCGTGTTCTACCGCCCTCTTCGCACGGCGATTTATGCACTCGCCTACCACGCTTGGGGGCTCGATCCTTTCGGCTACCACCTCATCAACCTGCTGCTGCACATGGCGAACGTGTGTCTGGTCCTTCTCGTTCTCGAGCGGCTCGAGGTTTCCGCCGGCGTCGCAGCCGTCACCGCCGGCGTGTTTGCGGTGCACCCGATCGTCACCGAAGCAGTGACGAACATCACCGGGCTGACCGACGTGTTGTTCGTGTTCTTCTACCTCCTGGCGTGGCTGGCGCACCTGCGCGCCGCACGCTCGGCCGAGTGGGAGTGGCGGTGGGCGGTTGCAAGTTGGGTGGCATTCGCCGCTGCGTTGCTGTCGAAGGAAATGGCGCTCACGTTCCCGATCTTGGCCGCCGTCGGCGACCGGCTGGGCTCGGTAAAACCCCGGAACTGGCGCGAGCGCAGCCGGCTCGCGCACTACGGCGCGCTGGCCGTCGTTGCGATCATCTACCTGCTGCTTCGTACGAGCTTCATGGGCGGCATCGGCCAACGGGCCGAGTGGCCGGGCGGAAATCCGTGGCGCACGTGGCTCATGCAGTGCTACGTCATCGTCCGGTACGTCCAGCTCGTCTTGTTCCCCGCCGGACAGTCGATCCGCCACGTCGTTCCGATTCCCGAAAGCATGTGGACTCCGTATGCGACCGGATGCCTTCTCGGCGTACTGGCATTCATCGGATGTGGGCTGCTCGCATATCGCCTCCGGGCCAGAGTGGCGGCCCTCGGCATCGCCTGGTTCTTCGTCGCGTTGTCCCCCGTGATGAACATCATCCCCATCCCTGGTTCGATGATGGGGGAACGCTTTCTCTACTTACCGATGATCGGGGTCACGCTGGCGACGGTCTCGATACTTGCGCGGCTCGTCCGACACGTCAGCCGCCGCTTGGTGGTGGCTCTTGTCTGCTGCGTGCTGGTCGGTTTGGCGGGACTTACGGTACACCGTAACCGCCTATGGCGGAGCGATCTTGCCGCGTTCGAAGCTGCAGTGCGCGCCTCGCCCGAGTCGAACGCCGTACGCGCCAACCTCGTGCGCATCTATCGCAACGCCGGGCGCAACGCGGAAGCAGCGGAACAACTCGACGCCATGGTCGCGAACATGAATCGGTTCGCAACGCGCTACGCCGAGCTCGGCGACTACGAAGCCGCACGCGGCGACCGGGCGGAGGCGGCCTGGTGGTACCGCCGGGCTCTGCGCCTCGTGCCCGACCACGCCCGTGCGCGCGCCGGCCTCGCCAACCTCTCCCCAGCCCCTTGACAGGGATAAGCACCTTTTCCAAGTGGTTGGAAAATAAGGGATTGAGGTCGCGAATCGCGGGGGTTCGGCTCGCCCAAAGGCAGCGGTTTCTTGTCCCGCGGCGGCGAGCCCGGCCGGACGGACCGGCCGGGCTCGCCACCCGCCGCCCTACGGGACGATCACCTTTCGCTTGGTCTTGAAGATCGTACCTGTGTTCTTGAGCGCCGAGTCGAACTCCGTCCCCCAGCAGATGCCCGAGCTGTTCCACATTTGAACCGTCACGAGCGGGTCCTGCGCGAAGAATGAGTCCGCGGCGATCGGGGCGGGCGTATTCGTCGCGGCCCCCGAAGCCTTCAGTTGCACCTGCGCTTTCCCAGTATCGCCGGCTTTGAGCTTGACGATCTTCACCCCGTCGACGGCCGCAGTCTTATCTTTGTATAGCCAGCCCTTCCGCGTGGCTCTCCAAGCCGCGGCTCCAGCGGGAATGGTCGCCTCAGCAGCAACGCTGAATGCCGACGCGCTCGAGTCATAGATGCACAGGTGGTACTCCGTCCCTGCATCCGGGCTGCCGAAGTCGCCGATCGCGGTCGCCGCACCCTTCTTCCATTTCCACGCGAGCTTGCGCTTGTTCGGATCGCCCTTGTCGACGACCTGAAACGCTGCCTGCCCTGCTTGCAGACACGTGGGATCGGGCTGCGCAACGAAGACGCAGCCCGTCGCCGTATCGCAGGTGTCTACCGTGCACGGGCTGGAGTCGTCACAAACGACTGGAGTCCCACCAGCGCAGACACCCGCTTGGCACGTATCTCCCGCCGTACACTGATTGCCATCCTCGCACGCCGAGCCATCCGGCGCATGGTTGGCAAGACATTGTCCCGCGCCGTCGCAGGTATCGGGATTCGTGCACTGACTTGCAGTGGGATCACCACACGCCGTGCCCGCTGGAGCCCATTGGTTTGCAGGACACGCCGAGGCCACGCCGTCGCAATACTCCGCCACGTCGCACTCGCCCGAGGCAGCGCGGCACAGCGTACCCGCCGGCGCCACGAGATCGGCGGGACAGTCATTGCCGATGCCGTCGCAATACTCGGCCGCATCGCACACGTCGGCCGCCGGCCGACACAGCGCGAGACTCTTCTGGTCGGCGGGGCACTGCGGGCCGATCCCGTCGCACGATTCAGGAACGTCGCACACGCCCGCCGCCGCACGACATTTCACACCGGACGGCAGATACTGATCCGCCGGGCACGACGGATTACTGCCGCTACAAACCTCCGGTGCATCGCAGGCGCCGGCAGCCGGTCGGCACACGGTTCCGGCGGGCACCAGCTGATCGGCGGGACAGTTGTCACCGACACCGTCACACTGCTCGGCCGCATCGCAGGGGCCCGCGGCCGGACGGCATACGGCGGTGCTCTTTTGATCCGACGGACACAGACCGCTCGCCCCCGTGCACGTTTCCTCGGCGTCGCACACGCCCGCCGCCGCCCGGCAAACCTGGCCCGCGGGGCTGAACGCACAAGCAACCGTACAACACGATCCCGGAGCGCCATTGGCGGCTCCGAGGTCGCATTGCTCCCCGGCATCGACGACGCCGTTACCACAGGTCACGTCGATGGCAAGGGCCGATACGCTCTGGCTCGCCGCGTAAAACCGCCGGCTCTGGAACGGGTCGACTCGAAGTTCTTCTATCTGCACCGAGCCGGGCATCCCCGTATTGAATGACTGCCAGGTCGCACCTCCGTCCTCGCTTCGGTAGACGCCGTAGCTACCGACTGCGGCATAGAGGACGTCGTCGAGCACGGGATCCACGGCGATCGAAGAAACGAACCCCGAAGGAAGACCGGTCGAGCTGTTCCACGTCACCCCTCCATCGGCGCTCCACGAGACGCCCGTCCCCGTACCCGCGTAGATCGTACGAGGCGCACGGTCGTCGATCGCAAGCGACAGAGTATTGAGCGCCGCAAGCTGCACCCACGTCGCCCCGCCGTCGGTCGACTCGTAGACGCCCGTTCCCTGCGCGTACAAGCCCGCGTACACCTTGGCCGGATCGGCGGGATCGAAGAGCACCGATTGAACACCTGCAGGAGAGGGCAGGCCGGTGTTTGAAGGTGACCAGGACAGACCGCCGTCGATCGATTTGTAGATCCCGACCGTCGAGCCGTGCGCCCCTGCCAAGATCACGTTGTGGTTGGATGGATCGATGGCGAGGCTACTGAAGGATTCGGTTGTGTTCCACACGTTCGTCCAAGTCGTACCACCGTCGGTCGTCTTGTAGATGCCACGTCCGTTGACGGCGGCGTATGCTACCGCCGGGTCGATCGGATCGGCGGCCAGGGCACGAACGTAGACGCCGGGCATCTGGAAAACCTGGCCCCAGGTCGCTCCGCCGTCGCTCGTCTTCCAGATGTGCGTGTCGTCCGCGACGAACATGAGCCCCGGCGCGGCGAAAGATACGGCGAGCGGCCCCAGATGTAGAGCAGTTACCCCGGTGTCGATCGGAAACCAAGTAGCCCCGCCGTCGACCGTCTTCGACAGAGAGCCTCCGCTCGACAGGGCGAGATACGCAGTAGTCGCTGTCGTGGGATCGAAGGCAAGATCCACCGGCCAGAGTCCGCTCGTGGGCAGCGGCTGCCAAGTGAGACCGCCGTCGGTCGACTGGTAAGCCATGCCCGTATCGAACACCACCGAGCGCACGAGCGGGTCGGCGGAACTGATCTCGATATCGGAAACGCCCCAATGAGGCAGAAAACCGGGAGCCAGCGACCACGTAGCCCCGCCGTCCGTCGTTTGGTAGAGCCCGACGGTCGTCCCCGCGTACAAAAATCCAGGCGTTGAGGGGTCGGCGGCCAGTGCCTTGACGTAGTTGGAAAGACTCAGCGGCGTCCACGTCGCGCCGCCGTCGGAAGAAACGGCAACCCCCACGCTGCCGCCCGCGTACACGATGCTCGAGTTGAACGGATCGATCACGATGTCCTGCGGCACGCCGGCTACGGGCGCAGCGGTCCACGTCGTTCCGCCGTCGGTCGTCTTGCACGCTTGGCCCGAGCCGCCGGTCCCGTAAACGGTATTGGGAGACGTGGGGTCCACGGCAAGGTCGTAGAGGGCAAAACATGGCGTCCACATCGCCACTGTCTCCCAGGTCACACCGCCGTCGGATGAGCGTAAGAACGTGCTCCCCGCCGCCGCGTACGCGACGGCCGGATTGGAGGGTGCAAACACCACGTCGCCCGCTTGCGATGCCGACGCGACGGGCGACCACGTCGTGCCACCGTCCGCTGTCCTGAGCACGGCGCCGTAAAATGCCGTGGCCAGCGCCACCGAGGGGTTCGACGGATCCACGGCGACATGCACCACCGGCCCTCCCTCGGGTCCAATCGTAGTCCACGTGTTCGTTCCGGCCCTGCCGGTGCTCGGCCATGCCAGGAACAACGAGACCGCAAGCACTCCCCAGGACCCACGCGGGAACGCAACGCCACCTGCAACTACGTTGCCCAGGCGGCCGGGAGCTGCGCAGGCAGCCCGACGGAAGAAGTTAGAAACATCTGAAAACGAAAATCGCCGACGTACGAAATCCACACGCGGCCTCATAGTACGACCTCCGCGACTTGTTCGTTTGCCGGCAACGGCTTTTGTTCAGGACAAAAAGACCCCCCACGCTGCCGGCATGTTCATGCCAGCACCCCCAACGCGCTCTTCAGGCGCCCTGCACCGTAGCGC
>CAZQYE010000107.1:0-7408 GCA_964597375.1 uncultured Myxococcales bacterium | reverse complement strand
CGCTTGCTCGACTGCGAACCCGCCATTAGGATGCGGCCACCACGGAGGACGAAGATCAAGCTACCAAGGCTCCGCCCTGATACGACCGACCGCGGACGCGGCCACCTGTTCATGGTGGTCGTCGCGGCTTTGTGCGGGCTCGGCGGCGGTCTCGGCGCAGTGGCCCTGCGGGCCCTCATCCACGGCATCCAAGGCGCGTTCTTCGGCCCCTCGCACGAGCTTCTCGACGTCATTCGCGACATTCCCTGGACGTGGCGGCTGCTTGCCCCGGCGGCCGGTGGACTACTCGTCGGCCCCCTCGTTCATTTCGTCGCGCGCGAGGCGAAAGGCCACGGCGTCCCCGAAGTCATGGAAGCGATCGCTGTCCGAGGTGGGGCCATCCGCCCGCGGGTGGTGGTCGTCAAAGCCCTGGCGTCGGCGATTTCGATCGGATCGGGCGGCTCGGTCGGACGTGAAGGCCCGATCGTTCAGATCGGTTCGGCCCTCGGTTCGACCATTGGGCAAATGCTCGGTGTGTCGTCGCGGCAATTGCGAACGCTGGTGGGCTGCGGAGCGGCGGCCGGCATCGCCGCGGCCTTCAATGCCCCGATCGCCGGGGCGCTGTTCTCGGTCGAAATCTTGCTCGGAGACTTCGGCGTTCCCCAGTTCAGTCCCATCGTCATTTCTTCGGTCGTCGCGACGGTCGTGTCGCGTCATTTTCTAGGGAACTTTCCTGCCTTCGAGGTTCCGGCGTACGAGCTGGTGAGCCCGTTCGAATTGCTGCCCTACATGTTCGCGGGGGTCGTGGCGGGTGGTGTCGCGCTGGCGTTCATCTCGGTCCTCTACCGCGCCGAGGAACTGTTCGACGGGTTTCGCATCCCCGAGTATTTGAAGACACCGATCGGCGGCTTGATGGTGGGAATGATCGGCATCGGCCTGCCGGAAGTATTCGGCGTTGGCTACGGCAGCATCAACGCCGCCCTCACCGGACAGCTCCCGGCGACGATGCTTGCCGTACTCCTCGTGGCCAAGATCCTCGCAACCTCGATCACACTGGCTTCGGGCGGTTCGGGGGGCGTGTTTGCGCCGTCTTTGTTCCTCGGCGCCATGACCGGCGGATTCGTCGGCACTTTCGTCCATAGCCTCTTCCCAGCCTATACGGCGACCTCCGGCGCCTACGCACTGGTCACCATGGGCGCGGTGGTCGGCGCAGCCACGCATGCGCCGATCACCGCGATCATCATCATCTTCGAACTCACGGGCGACTACCACATCATCCCGCCCCTCATGGCCGCCTGCGTGATCAGCTCGCTGCTCGCAACATGGCTCAGGCGCGATTCGATCTACACGCTCAAGCTGCGGCTCCGGGGGCTCGACCCGTTCAAGGAAGAAGATCCCAACCCGCTGAAGACCCTGCACGTTCGCGACGTAGTCGACCGCAAGCCGGAAACCGTCGACGCCGGAGCGCGCGTCTCTGAGGTGCTCGATGTCATCGTACAGACGGACCACAGCGAATTGTTCGTCGTGCGTGACGGCAATCGCCTGGTCGGATCGGTGTCGCTCGCCGAACTCCGGCGCCTGTTTCTCGATCGCGACATTCTCGAACCGATCGTCGTGGCCGAAGACCTGGCCGATCGGAGCCGGCCCCGGGTGCACGAAGACAACGATCTCGAGCTCGTCATGCGCCTGTTCAGTTACCGGGACATCGCCGAGCTCGCCGTCGTCGACGAACAAGACCCGGGGAAACTCGTAGGCTGCGTGCGCCGTCGCGATGTGATCGAGGCGCGCAACCGCGAGGTCATGCGGCGGGATCTCGCCGGCAGCATGCCGGGAACGATTTCACTGGTCGCCGACGCCCGTCAAGTCGACGTCGGCGACGGGTACGCGGTCACCGAAGTCGGCGTTCCCGTCGCATTCTTCGGGCGTTCGCTGCGCGAACTCGATCTGCGCGCCCGCTATGGCGTGGAGGTCGTGTTCATCCGCACCCGCAGCCGGGAAGACGACCGGTCCCACCTCGTCGTACCGACCGCCGATGAGGTACTGCGCGAAGGCGATCACCTGATCATCGCTGGTCCGGCCGACGCTGCCGCCCGCTTCGCGTCGCTCTAACGGCTCCGGCAACTCTCACCATCCCCACCACTCCACCCGGACACCCACGCCGTGCTAGCATGAAAGGATGAGAAACGACGGGAACAAGGCGCTGGCCGCGTTGTTGACGGTGGTTTTGCCCGGCGCCGGACACCTCTATCTCGGTGACCGGCGAGGCGGGGTGGCTCTGCTCTGCGTCTCGGTCTCGGTCCTGGCGGGGATCGCCGTCAGTGTGGCGGGTCCCGCTGCGTTTCGCTCGACGGTCACCGCCGTCCTATTGCTCGTTCCTTACGCCATGCTCGCCGTTCCTGCGGCTCGAGCCGTCGGCACCGGAACCACGGAAACTCCCGGCAACCAAAGCCGCGGTTATCTACTCGTCATGCTCGCGGTAGCCGGGCCCATGGCTCTGCCGCTGCTCTGGCAAAGCAGTGCGTTTTCGCGAACGGGAAAGATCGCGTGGACAGTCGTCGTCGTCGCGATCGTCCTGATCGCCGTCTACGCCATCATCGTCGCGGGCCCGATCATCGAGGAGATGATGCAGCAGGCTCAGCCGTAACCGGCCCGGCCCGGGCAGATTCCGGGGAACAAGCGGCAGCTCATCCCAGCGCCGGTCCGTATGGCGTGAGCAGGGTGAAGAGTCGATCGACACGGTGCCCTGCGGCAATCGCCTTGCGAGGGGTGGTGCAGCACTCCCTAACCACATCGGACCTGACGCTCGCCGTGCAAACGTGATCGTCTGAATCGACGCCGATACGCGCCGCGAGGCGCTGCGTCAGCGCAGGTACGCGTGGCCGCCGTCGATCATCAGCGTCGTGCCGGTGATGTAGGAAGCCGCCGGCCCTACTAGAAACGCCACCGCTCGGCCGATGTCGCGCTCGCAGTCGCCGCCGCGGCCGAGCGGAATCGATCGAATCGTTTCTTCGAACTCGTCCGGCGCGAACTTCGACCAGGCCACCATTCCCGGCGACATCGCCATTGGAATGATCGCGTTCACCCGAATCCCCTCGCTTCCCCACTCGCACGCGGCCGCACGCGTAAGGCTCCGAATCGCCTCTTTCACGGCCGCGTACGCGCCGTAACCGCTGAGATCGTTTCGCAGTGCGGCACCCGTACCGATGTTCACGACCGCCCCATCGCCCCGGAGATGCGGATAGCACGCGCGCATGAAGCGCAGCGCTGCAAGAGGACCCGTCCGCCACCCGAGCTCGAACATTTCGTCGCTTATCTCGAGCACGCGTCCGAGTGGCACGGCCTGGGCATTGTTCACGAGGATGTTGACTCCTCCGAGTGCTTCGACGGTACGCTCGACGCAGGCGGTTATCTGGTCGGCCTCGCCCACGTCACACACGATGGGAACGGCCCGGCCTCCGCGTCGTTCGATCTCACCGCACGTGTCGACCAGCTTGGATTCCGTCCGGCCGCACACGGCGATCGCCGCACCTTCGGCGGCCAGAGCCAGCGCAATTCCCTGCCCCACGCCCTGCCCGGCCCCGGTGACGAGCGCAACTCTTCCCTCGAGTTCAGCCAATGGAAGACTCCTTTCACCCCACGACGGGGAAATCCACAGTGTAATCGCCGGTTATTCTTCTCGCCAAGGCAACGGCGCCGGGATCATCAGACGACTCGCAGCGATGTTCCAGGTGCCGTGTTCCTTGAGAAGAATGCTCGTCAGGTGTCCTTTCCGGACGGGCAGTTCGTTGCCCTTGGGATCTCGTGCCCCGATGAGAGCATAGGTCCCATCAACGAGCGCAACATCCCCGGTCACGAACCAGACCGCATCGATGTCGAGGTCGAGCGTCGTATCCTTGAAGACGCCGGTGTGCTGCTTGGTAAGCAGCGCCTTGATCTCGTCCCGTCCTTTTGCCATCCGCCCGTCCGGGTCGAGGTGGTCGCCGTCGATCGTCCACATGTCGGCCATTGCGGGCACGTCGTGGCGGTTCCACGCCGCCGTGAAATCGGCGTAGAGCTTACGGATGGCCGCCTCGTTGATCTGGTCGGGACGGATACTCGAGATGTTGCTCTGAACCTCGGCGCCGGCGGCCGAGCACAACAGAACCACTGCAATGACAGAACCGGACCAGGCCAAACGTTTCATCGTCACCTCCCGTCGTCCGAAACTGCGGACTCGGTCATGGTTTTACTGCTACCGGCCGGTTGCCGTCAACCGTCATTGCACCGGGGGGCCGGCCGCCCCTCCTGGGCCAGGGAAGGCCGCCGTCAGCTCTTGCCGAGCTTGCCGAGGGCGGTGCGCATGCCCTCGAGCAGGCTCCCCGGATTGTGCTCGTCGTAGAAGTACTGGAACTGGGCCCGCGGCGCGTGGACCGAAGCCCACAGCTCGCCTTTCGGCGACAGGAAATAGGTACGGGGAATGTACTCGCCGTCGGGCGCGTACTTGGCGCTGAGTTCCCGGTTCTGGTCGCGGTTGATACGCACCATGACGAATTTCTTCGCCATTTCCACGACCTTGTCGTCGTGGAAAACACGGCTGTAGTTCGTACAGTGCGGGCACCAGTCCGTATAGAAGATGAGACACACGGGCTTCCCGCTCTTGGCCGCCAGCGCCAGCCCCTCTTCATATCCTTTCCAATCGATTCCCCCATCGTTCCAATCGCCGCCGGCGATCGCCGTTCCAATGCCGGCGGGAGCCGCAGGCTCTGCGGCAACGAGCGTCGCCGCGACCAGGGCGGCCGAGATGAGCGTAGCAACGGTGCGTCCAAACATGCCTTTACCTACCTCCCGGGAGTTTGCACAAAGTACGTGAACCTAGCGGGAATCCAGCGCGCGGGCGAACCGTCCGGCTGAGCCGAACCACCAACCGCTACCCGTGCCTGGAACCGTCGGGTCGCGGCCGCTCGCCCGGCCCCGCATCAACGACCGTCCGGTTGCCATCGGCCGGCTCACGCTCGTGGTAAAAAATCCTGCTACGAGGCTCCAGACGTGGTGCTGCCGGCCACGAGAAGCGGCGCAACGCCGGTATCACCGCGAAACGGCTACCAGTAACGATTGAGCACCTTCGCGTATCCAGCACGCCCGAAGTCCGCCGAGCCTCTCTGCTTCACCCGGCTCATCATGCCGCGGATCTCACCGATCGATCGGTACCCATGATCGTCGAGCCACCGCTCGAGGCTATAGCGAATCTCGGCGATGCGCCCGATCCCGTGGCGCAGCAACGCCGAGCAAAGCATCGTGACGTCGGCGCCTGCCATCGTCATGCGAACTACGTCGGCCGCGGTATAGATGGCCGTTGTAGCCGCGAGACTCGCACGCACCTGGCCCCTGAGGATGGCGATCCACATCAGCGGCAGCCGCGACTCGAAGCGTGACGAAAACTCGAGGGTCATCACGACCTCGCGCCGCTCGATGTCGATGGTCGGCTGGTAGAAGCGATTGAATAGGACCAAGCCGTCGGCCCCGGCCTCGTCGAACCTGGCGGCGACTGCCGCCATGGCACTGAAATATGGGGCGATCTTCAGCGCCACGGGGACCGAAACATCGCCTCGTACCGCGTCAAGAATCTCGACGTACAAGTCCTCGATCGCCGAAGAGTCCATGGTCGGATCGGCGGCGATCTTATAGACGTTGAGCTCGATCGCGTCGGCCCCCGCTTCTTCCATGCGCCGCGCGTAACGTAGCCACGGCCCCGGCCGCGACGCGTTTAGGCTTGCGATGACGGGTATGTCCACCGACCTCTTGACGCGCTCGAGATGGTCGAGGTACTCGGCCGGAGTCGTCCGGAACTCATCCGCAAAGCCAGCCGCCGCACCACGGGCCACCGGATCCCGGCCGGTCATCTGGAACCTGCACTGTTCCTCGAACAGCGAGTGAAGCACGACGGCACCCGCACCGGCGTCCTGCATGCGGATCACATCGGCAAGATCGCGGGAAAGAGGAGATGCGCCAACGACCAGCGGACAACTCAGGTGCAGGCCCATGTAATCACTGTCGAGCTCTGCCATGTTCTGCTCCTCGAACAAGGCGAGCGCACGCTCAACCGGATGGGCGGGGCTTGCCATGCGACGCCCGCCGTCGCCGCAGCCGAGTCGTGCAGACTACAAACTGCGACAGCAACCAAGCAGCAAGGGCTATGCCAAGCGCCACATCGCCTAGCACATCTTTTTCGCTTGCGCACTTACTTTTTTGATTCGCCAAGCAAGCGAGACTCCCCGGCCCTCGCAACGGCTGTTCCTGAAAGGATTTTTTCGTGACGCAATGCGGTAGCGCTGAGCACACGACGGAGGCGGCGCGGCTCCGAGGAATGGGGTCGACCAGGAAACGCTCGCGCAGGTTCCGACCGAAACATGCCGACCCATCGGCATCGCCGGACGTCTCGTCGTCGCGGTGCCTCCTATCGCCCTCGCGACAATGCGACGCCGAGGTCATTGCCGGCTCGACGAACCACGACGGGCGCACGCTTTGATGGAGTCACTCGTCAGGAAAGCCGCCGGCGCCCCTCTTCTCACGGCACCGGCAACGGGCGAACGTATGGTGTCGTGCGCTCGACGAGGTTCTGACTCAGCGCAACGGTCCGTTTCCGCGCCGGCCACGCCACCGGCCGCGAAGAGAGCCGCCGTATCTAGTCGAGCAACGTCGTCGACGGAGCGGGAAGCGACGTCGTCGTCGAGGCAATCGTCGTGGTCGTCGTGCCGCCCGGCTGCGGGCACAGGAAGTCGACCGGAAGTCGGACGGCTTTCCACAAGATACGCAGCGCGTCGGTCGAACCGAGAACGCCGTCGCCGTTGACATCGCAGCGACACAGCGGACAGGTTTCGAGTTCAACGGCCGCACGCAGAGCAAACAACGCGTCCACCACGCTCACCCGATCGTTGCTCACGTCGAACGGATTCCCGCACAGGCTGATGCAAGCACCGCCGTCACAGCGCTCGCACTCTACGTCGCACACTGGAGTTCCCGTACACTGCCCGTCCACGCACCGGTCGGAGAGCGTGCAGGCATCGTCCCCATCGTCGCACTCGGCGCCTTGGTTCACGGGCTGCACCACACAGTCCCCTGACGACTCGTCGCACACGCCGACCCCGCAGAACGAGTCGAGACTCGTGCAATCGACTGGATCGCCGGCCGACACGCATCCGCCCTCGCTGCACACCTCGGTGCCGTTGCACGGATCGCCGTCGTCGCACCGATCGTCGGCGGCTATGTGGCCGCACTCGTGGGTAGCTTCATCGCACGTATCGATGGTGCAGGATACGCCGTCGCTACACGGCGGGCATCCGGGACGACACCCCGAGCTCGGATCGCAAGTTTCGGCCCCGTTGCAGTAGACACCGTCGTCGCACGAAAGGGGGGTGCCAGGAACGCAGCCTCGTTCGGGATCGCAGGTCTC
>CAZQYE010000106.1:0-7426 GCA_964597375.1 uncultured Myxococcales bacterium | reverse complement strand
GGCATGAGGCCCGGACAGACCGCGGACAGTCGCTCGACGACGCGCAGGTACGTCTGCGGGTCCGGTTTGCTACGCTCGACTTCGTCGGCGCACACGATCGCGTCGAACAGTCCGGACAGTCCCGCAATACTCAATACCAGCTCGACCTCCCCGCGTAACGCACCCGATCCGATGCCCGTCGCTACCGCACCGGGAGGTCGCCGCAGATCGTCCAACAACCGACGCACTCCTGGATAGATCGTCACGCGCTCGCGCACGAGCTCGCGAAACGCCCGTGCCTTGCGCCGCATCAGGTCGGAAATCGTCTTCTCATCCACCTCGCGGCCGTGGTCGCGCAACATTTCGACGAACCCGTCGTGGTCATCGTAGCCCACGTAGCGGGCGAAGTACTCGGCCTCGGAGATCTCGATTCCGTGCGACGCCAGCGCCTGGCGGAAGCCCGCCAAGTGCAAGCGCTCGTCGTCGGCGATGACCCCGTCGAAGTCGAAGATCACCGCCCGCAACGCAGCCATCAGCCCGGCGGCCAGTTCATCGCCCGCCCACCGAGGACGTGGAAGTGGATGTGAAACACGGTCTGGCCGCCGTCCCGATTACAGTTGGCGACGACTCGATAACCGCCGTCGGCGATTCCCTCCTGGCGGGCAATCCGGGCCGCCGCCGCAAACGCACGCCCCGTCAGGCGCTGCCCCTCGTCGTCGAGATCGAGAATCGTCTCGATGTGCCGGTACGGAATCACCAGCACGTGCACCGGCGCCATCGGGTTGATGTCGCGAATGGCGAACAGCTCGCCATCGTCGAAGACCTTGTCCCCGGCGATCTCCCCCGAGCCGATCTTGCAGAACAGACAGTCGCTCATGGCCTCGCTGATTGCCACGGCCCAGGCGCCCGTGCAATCCCCCGGCCTAGCAGACACGGCGGAGCCCAAGGCCGAAGGGAACTCGAGTGGCGCGCTTCGGTGCTCTCCTAGGAGCGCACCGAAGCGGTTTGCCAAGCCACCCCCGGCTTGTTAACCGGGATCGGGTACGGCGCCGTCGCAAGGCAGAGGAGAGTGGCTGTGGCACGCAAGCGCAGAAAGTGGTGGATCGTTCTGGCCCTGCTGATCCTAGTGGCGGCCGTCGCAGTGTGGTCGCGGCGGTCGGTTCCGAAGGTCGAACCGGGCAGCTTCGTGGTCGTGGATCTTGCCGGCTCGTTCCCGGAGGGACCGCCAAAGGGACGGGTCGCGCGGCTACTCGAAGATCGAAACATGTTCGTCGAGTTGCTCGACGACCTCGACGCGGCTGCCCGCGACGAGCGTGTCGCCGGGGTGCTCCTGCGGGTGGGACCGATCGGCATGGGGTGGGCTCGGGCCCGCGAGCTGCGCGATGCGCTCGCCGGCCTTCGTGACGGCGGCAAACGAGTGGTCGCCTACATCGACACCGAGCTTCTCGGCGGCAACAAGGAATACTTCGTCGCGTCGGCGGCGCAGCGCATCGTTCTGTCCCCGGCCGCAACGTTCATGCTCAACGGCCTCTCGGCGCACTTCTATTTCCTCGGCGACCTCTGGACCCACCTCGACATTGAGATGGAGGTCGAGCAGATCCGCGAGTACAAGACGTTTGGGGACATGCTCGCACGCAGCGAGATGACCCCCGCTCATCGCGAAATGGCCAATTCGCTCCTCGACGACCTCGAGGAGCGCCTCGAGGCGACGGTCGCCCAGGCGCGAGGTATGTCGAAAAGCGATGTTGCGGCGGTCATCGAGTCGTGCCCGAGCGAGCCCGATGAGTTCGTCGAGGCCGGCCTCGCCGACGGGGTCGCCTTCTACGACGAGCTGCTCGAGCAGCTCGGTGGGGGCACGGCGGTTCCGGTCATCGAACGGCGCGACTACCACCGGGCCGCCTCCCGCCGGCTGAGCCGCCGTGGGGGCGCCCAAGTCGCGGTCGTCGAGATCGTCGGCACGCTCGTCGGAGGCAAGGGCGGAAAGCGCAGCATCCTTGGGATGACGGTCGGATCGCGCACGATCGCCGAAGCGATCGAGCAGGCCACCGACGACGACAGCATCCGGGCGATCGTCGTGCGGATCGACAGCCCCGGAGGCTCGGCCCGGGCGGCCGATGAAATCTGGCGTGCGCTCAGACAGGCCGCCTCGAAGAAACCGGTCGTCGCTTCGCTCGGGGATGTCGCAGCCTCGGGTGGCTACTACGTCGCCGCCGGAGCCGACGTGATCGTCGCCGAACCGGGAACCCTCACCGGATCGATCGGTGTCGTCTTGTTCAAACCCAACGTCTCCGGCCTCCTCGAGCGGCTTGGTATCCACACCGAGACCGTCGCCCGCGGGCGTTACTCCCGGATCATGGACGTGACCAAGTCGTTCGACGATGCCGAGCGCGCATTGGTCCGGGACCAGATGGAGGGCGTCTACCAGCGCTTCCTCGATCGCGTGGCCCAGGGACGCGGGAAAACGGTGGAAGAGGTGGACCGGCTTGGCGGCGGACGTGTGTGGACGGGCGCCCAGGCCGTGGCGAACGGCTTGGTGGATGAGGCCGGCGGGCTGCGGGCCGCGATCCGCCGGGCGGCAACCGAAGCTGGAATCGAGGATCCGAGTCGGGTCCGGGTGGTCTACTTGCCCAAGGCCGGCGGCATACTCGAGCAGCTTCTCGACCTGCGCACCGGGAACGTCGAGGTCGCCTCGCTCCTCGGCCTACCCGCCGAGGCGGTGCGCTCGATCTTGGAGCCGCCGCAAGGCCTGCTCGCCGTGCTTCCCGCGACGATCTCGATCGACTAGATCGGACGTCAGCCGATTTTCATCAGACGGCGAATCCGCTCCTCGGTGGGCGGATGCGTGCTGAACAGCGCCATCATCCCGCGCGCGCCGGCAAACGGCTGCATGATGAACAAGTGCGCCGTCGCTGGATTCGCCTGCATGGGAACACGTTTGACGGCCTCCTCGATCTTGCGGAGGGCACGGGCGAGGCCACCGGGGCTGCCAGCGATCCGCGCGCCGCCGGCATCCGCCGCAAACTCCCGGGAACGCGAGATCGCCGCTTGGATGAGCCCGGCCGCAAGGGGCGCGAGAATCGCCGTGGCCAACAGTGCCAGCGGCCCTCCCCCGTCTCGATCGTCACGCCCGCCGAAACCGAACAGCGCGGCCCAGCGCGCCATGCTCGCCAGCATCATGATGGCGGCACCGATGGTCGCGGCGACCGACTGAACGAGAATGTCTCGATGGGAAACGTGCGCCAGCTCGTGCCCCATCACGCCCTCGAGCTCCTCGTCGTCGAGGATCGCAAGCAGGCCCTCGGTCGCGGCCACGGCGGCGTGTTTCGGATTGCGTCCGGTGGCAAACGCGTTCGGCGAACGGCTCGGCAACACGTACACCTTCGGCATCGGCAGGCCCGCACGCATGGCCAATCGCTCCACGACCCGGGTCAAGCGGTGGTCGGGCGGCGCCGGACGGCCGCGGTACATGGTCAGGACAACGCGGTCGGAGAACCACCAGGATCCCAGGTTCATCACGGCCGCAAAGACGAACGCCACGACCAGCCCGGACTGTCCGCCCAAGGCCTGTCCCACCAGAAGGAACACGGCGCTCAGTGCAGCCAGCAACACTGCGGTCTTCGCGTAACTTCCCATGGCCGTCATTGTAAGCACGAATGCCGGCGTTTGCACCGGCACGGTTCTCCCATGCCGGCGACTGGGCTAACGGCCCTTTATTGCGTGTCTTTCGAAGCGGTGCCGCTACGGCGCCCGTCGGGCCGTCCAGTGCAAACGACGACCCGGGCCCCCCGGGCGACCCCGAACGTCGCGGCCGCCGATCCCGAGTTGACAGCGATCTCGAGGGTACCGGCGCTCCCGACGAGTGCCAGCGCCTCGCCCGCCGCAACGTGGCCGTAGCTCACCGCCAGTCCCTCGATCGCCCGCCCCGCGATCTCGACTCGCACCTCGGAAGGGTCGGCCGGCAGATCGGCCTGAGCAATGTTCGTGATGAGATTGCCGAACCGATCGACGTGAACGACCGTACCGGTGACCGAGCCGGCCGAGCGCTCCACGCCCGGCAATGCGAGCGGTGACAGGTCACCGGCCGGCGTACCGAGACGCTCGATCGGGACTCCCGAGGCCAGGTGCGCAGCAACCGGCGCAAAGACGTCACGCCCGTGAAAGGTCGGACTCACCGTCGAGCGAAACCACTCGCTGCGATCGAGTTCGTACACCCGCCGCGGCGCCCGGGCGGCAAGCCACAGCAGACCGTTGTCCGGCCCGACGAAGACGGCACCGCCGGCCTCCACGGCAACCGCCCGGCGCTCGGTCCCCACACCGGGATCGACTACCGCCAGATGAATCGTTCCCGGCGGGAACGTCGCTGCGGCGTTGGCGAGCGCGAATGCACCGGCCGCCGTGTCGCCGGGGGGAACGTCATGGGTCAATTCCACGATCTGCACGCCCGGGCAGATCGACACCAGCACCCCCTTGACCGCACCAGCATAGCCGTCGGCACTGCCGAAGTCCGTGAGCAGCGTGATGATCGGCCGTGGCGCCCCGGTCATGGCTCACGCCGTTTGCCGGCCCTGCCCTCGATCTCGCGCAGGACGCGCTCGACGGCGTCGCGGTCGTTGCGAGCGAGGCCCGCAACGAAGGCTTGCGAAAGCGCTTGCATCAGAGCGCCTTCGGCCGGACCGATACGTTCGCCGAGCAAGGCGAGCTCCGTAAGAGCGGAAGCCACCAGGCCCGCCGCAGCCGCGCGCTCCCCCCGGTCGCGTGCCGCGGCCGCCGCCTGGAGCTCCACGCGGACTCGGTCGAGCACCGGCTTGCACTCCGCCCCGAGTGCCTGCTGGAGATCCGAGAGGCCGCCGAGCAACCGCTCGACGGTCCACTGTCCCTTGTCGCTACTGTCCACCACGGCGTGCGCGCAGCGGTCGCCCGCTACCGGCGGGCAACGATAGCACCCCCGCCGGCGGTGCTCCACCGCCGATGGACTGGGAACGCCGATCGCAGTACAAGCGTCCGGCAATCGCGCCGCTGCATGCGGCTCGCCCGGAGAACGCACGCGTGCTGTACGTCATCATCGGCCGTGACGGGCCACAGGCCAAGGAGCTGCGCCCCCGCCTGCGCAGCGCCCACCTCGACCACCTTTCCGCGCTCTGCCGCGAGGGCACCGTCCGCTTGGCAGGACCGCTCACCGACGGCGCCGGAAGCCTGATCCTCGTCGACGCACCGTCGGAAGAGGAAGCGCGCGCCCTGTGCGACCGCGATCCGTACGTGCGCGGGGGCGTGTTCGCCTCGGTGGAGATTCACCCGTTCAAACAAGTCCTGCCTCCATCCGAGGAGCCCAACTGAGTAGCAACCGCCGCCGGACTGCCATGACCCCGAACGGACCCAGCCAGGAAGTGTATGCCCGCAGGCGCCAGCGGTTGCTCGAACGCCTCGACAAAGCCGTGCTGTTCGTGCCGGCGGTCGAGGAAGCCGCCTACGCCAACGACGTCCACTATCAGTACCGGCAAGAAACGAACGTTCGTTACTTGACGGGGTTCGAAGAACCCGCCGCGGTCATTCTCTCACGCTCGGGAGCGGACGAGGACGGGTTCAGCCTGTGCGTCAGGCCGCGCGACGAGGAGGCCGCCGTATGGACCGGCGAGCGGTCCGGCATCGAGGGCGCCCGCTCGGATTACGGAGCGGACCATGCGTTCCCCCTCGATCAGACGTTCGACGTTCTCGAGCGGTGCCTCCGGAGTGCCGAGCGCCTGTGGTACGTGCGGCACCGCGACGAAGCCGTCAATGCCCGTGTTCTCGCCGCCGTGCACCGTGCGAACACCGGCCGCCAGCGGGCGGGCAAGCCCCGCCTGCTCGTTTGCGAAGCGGACGAACTTCTCGGAGAAATGCGCTTGCGCAAGGAAGACGAGGAGATCGAGATCATGCGCGGCGCCTGCCGGCGTACGGTCGAGGCCCACCGCGCGATCATGGACGAGCTGCGCCCGGAAATGGAAGAGGCATGGGTCGCTGCTCGAGTCGAGTTTCTGCTGCGCCAGTCCGGATGCAGCGGTCCGGCCTACGGCACGATCGCAGCCGGCGGCCGCGCGGCCACCATCCTCCACTACGTGCGCAACGATCGGAGACTACAGGACGGTGAATTGCTGCTCCTCGACGCCGGCGGTGAGTTCGGAGGTTACGCTGCAGACGTCACCAGGACCATGCCGGTGGGGCGTACGTTCAGCGCGGCGCAGGCTCAGCTCTACGACACCGTCGTCGCCGCCCAGCAGGCGGCAATCGATGCGGCGGTCCCCCAAGCGGCGCACGAGCGCGTGCATCAGGCCGCCGTCGAAGTTCTCGTCGACGGCATGATCGACGCCGGACTCCTCGAAGGATCGCGCGCCGAGTGCATCGAGAAGGAATCCTTCAAGCGCTTCTACATGCACGGGACCAGCCACTGGCTCGGCATGGACGTCCACGACGCCGGCGACTACCGCCGGGGCGATTCGTCGAGGCCGCTCGAGCCCGGCATGGTTCTCACCGTCGAGCCGGGTATCTACGTGCCGGTTGCGGACGACATTCCCGAACGCTTTCGGGGGATCGGCATCCGTGTCGAAGACGACGTCCTGATCACGCCCTCGGGCCACGAGGTATTGAGCGAGGGGCTTCCCAAGCAGCGGGACGAAATCGAGCGCGTGCGCGGCCGCGCTCTTTCGTAGTCCGGAATCCGCAACGAACGGCCCGCCTGCAGCGCCGCGCACACCGGCACTCGGCCGAGTCCGCAGGCGTCCCGGATCATGCCGGCGCGCCGACTACAAGCGCCTGAGGTGGCGCGCTTCCTGTCCCGGAGTCTCCGCTACCGTCACCTCGATCGAACGAACGTCGCGGCTGCGGAGGACTTCGAGTTCGGCGATGAGACGATCGCACAGATACGCGGCGAGTTCCTCGGCCGACGAGTGGGCGATGGGCAGCAGCGCACAGTCTGCTTCGGGAATGCTGAAGCGGGATCCGTCTTCGGTTTCGATTTCCACTTGTCCGCCGGACCGGCGGATGGTCAAGCAATCGCTCTCGAGGGGGACGAGAAGGCGCTCGTTCATCTCCCCGCACACGCCACGCGTGGCGCTCTTGATGTCACCGAAGTCGAGAACGTAGCCATCGGGGCCGAGGCTTCCCTCGATGCGAACCGCGGCTCTGTAGTTGTGGCCGTGCAGGCGTTCGCGGAATCCCGGGTACGCCATGAAATGCGCCGCGTTGAAGCGAAAGCTCTCTTTACACACGTAGACTTCGAAAGCCTTTTCTCGATCGTTCATGGATGAAACGTTCTCCATCGGAGGCTGGCCGGCTCACGCCGCTTGGCCGGCGGCCATGGTCCACGTTCAATGGTCACGCACCGGCGGCGCCGGGCCGGTTCGCCTGGTGCAAGTCTTCGGCCGGCAACGCTACGCGCTGCGGCCGGGAAACGGACAGTACGAACGAGCGAAAG
>CAZQYE010000105.1:0-7432 GCA_964597375.1 uncultured Myxococcales bacterium | reverse complement strand
GCGAGATACCATGTTCGCGCAGTGCCAGTTCGAGGCCGAAGTTGCTCATCACCGTTGCAACGACCGTGTTGCCCTGCAGCGTGCCGCGCTCGGCCATTTCGAGAGCGAGGATGGCCATCACGTGGTCGCCATCGACCTGTTCGCCGAGCTCATCGATCAAGATCACGCGGTCGGCATCGCCATCGAGCGCCAGTCCGAGATTCGCGCCCTCGCGAAGCACGCGTTCGGCGAGAAGCTCCGTGTGGAGTGCGCCGCACTCCTCATTGATGTTGAGACCGTCGGGCTGGTTTCCGATGGCAACGACCTCGGCGCCGAGCTCGGCCAGGACTTTTGGAGCAATCCGATACGCCGCGCCGTTGGCGCAGTCGATGACGATGCGAAGCCCGTCGAGAGTGACATCCCGCGGCACGACGTTTTTGAGAAACACGTTGTACCGGCCGTCGGCGTCGTCGATACGGTACGCCTTGCCGATCCCTGCGGCGGTCGGCCGCATGCGATCGATTTCGTCGCCGAACACGAGGTCCTCGATCGCTTGCTCGGCGGCATCGGGAAGTTTGAAACCATCGGGCCCGAAGAACTTGATGCCGTTGTCTTCGAACGGGTTGTGTGACGCCGAGATCGCCACACCGGCGTCGGCACGCAGGCTGCGCGTGAGAAACGCGATCCCCGGGGTCGGCATCGGGCCGACCAGAAGCACGTCGACTCCCATGGAGCACAGGCCGGAGGCAAGTGCCGTCTCGATCATGTAGCCGGAAAGACGCGTGTCCTTGCCGATGACGATCTTGTGGCGTCGATCGCTCGAGGTCTGGAAGTAGCGGCCGACTGCGCGTCCAAGCCGCAGGATCGACTCCGGTGTCATCGGTTCGGCATTGGCGACACCTCGAACGCCGTCCGTGCCGAACAGCTTGCGCCGGTCTCCCTCGGTCGGGACCACGTGCAGCGCACCCTTCTTCATGGTTCCTCTTCCTCCTCCTCCGGCGCCTCCGGGGCCTGCCGCTGCAGGCGGATCGAGAAACGCGCCGGCCACACTCTGACCAAACGGGCTTTCTCCGGCAAGCGCAAGTCGTGCCGATCGACCGAGAACTCCGCGACTCCCGGCCCGATCCCCGTGAGATCGTAGTCGAGTTCGAGCCTGGCATCGGCGACGGTCTGCAGCACGCCACGCGGCCCCGCGATCCAGATTTTCACGTCGTGCACCGGCGGGCTGATGATCCCCAGGTTCTCGCCGATCCCGTGGAAGCGGACCGGTACGGAAACGGTGATCTCGGCGTCGCGTCCGGCGACGTTCACGGCGTACCAGAGGCCGGTCGCCAGCAGTACGGAGAACACCTTGAGCCCGAGATTACGAACCAGGAACGAGCCCGAGATCGCCAGCACGTTCTTCATCGAGAAAGCATCTCCGTCAGACTCGTCCGCAACGTCTGGGTATCGAGGCCGCGCGTGATTCGCCCTCCGGCCGCCAACGAGATGTGGTGGTCCTGCTCGGAGACGACGATTGCGATTGCATCGGTTTCCTCCGTCAGTCCGATCGCGGCGCGGTGGCGCGTTCCGAGCGTCTTGGCGACGTTCGGGTTCGTCGTCAGCGGCAGAACGCAGCGTGCGGCTTCGATGCGATTACCGGCGATGATGACGGCGCCGTCGTGCAGCGGCGAGTCCGGAGTAAAAATGCTTTCGAGAATCTCCCGCGTCACGGGTGCGTCGATGCGCGTGCCGACCTCCACGAAGTCCGCCAACCCGACGTCGCGCTGAATGACGATGATCGCGCCGAGTTTGCGCCGCACGAGCGCTCCGGCAGCGCGAACGATCTCCTCGATCATCTGCGATTGTTCGACTTTCCCCCAGCGATGGAAGATCGCTCCGCGGCCGACCCGCGTAAGCATGCGGCGGATGTCGTGCTGAAAGATGATCACGATGACCACGAGAACCGAGTCGAGAAAGCGGTCGAACACCCAACTCACGGTGTATAGGCCGAGGTTGCGCGCCCCGAGGTAGACGAGACAAATGAAGAGCAGTCCGATCAGCATGCTCGCCGACCGGGTACCGCGGATGAGCTGGAGTACCTGATAGATCAGGAACGCGATGATCCCGATGTCGAGAAAATCCTGCCAGCGCAGCATGCCGAGAGCGTCGGTCATCGCCCCGCCCTGTGTCGGCCGCCTCGCCGGCCGCGATCGACAACCCCGACGCCTGACACGCCCCCGGCCCGCTTCCCCCTACCCGGTCGTGCCGGCGGCAAGCTTTCCCGGCAGCGTCACGCCGTGTGACAGAATGATTTCGTCGATTTCCTTGCTGTCGAGCACTTCACGCTCGAGCAGTGCATCGGCCATCGCGTGAAGCACGCTGAGGTGGGTCTTGAGGATTCCCTTGGCCCGTTCGTACGCGTCGCTGAGGATGCGCCGCACTTCCTTGTCGATCGAACGAGCGGTCTCTTCGGAGTACTCGCGGCGCTGGTGAAGCTCCATGCCGAGGAACACTTCCTCGTTGGGCTTGGCCAGCGTCACGGGCCCGAGAGCGTCGCTCATCCCCCACTCGCATACCATCTTGCGGGCCAGCTCGGTCGCCTTCTCGATGTCGTTCCCGGCTCCGGTCGTGATGTCGTCGAGGACGAGCTCCTCGGCGACGCGCCCGCCGTAGAGAATCGCGAGGTTGTTGAGCAGAAACACCCGGCTGTATGTGTGGCGATCGTCCTCGGGAAGCTGCTGCGTCACGCCGAGGGCCATACCGCGGGGAATGATCGTCACCTTGTGCACCGGATCGGCACCCGGCAGCAGCCGCGCAACCAGAGCATGACCGGACTCGTGGTAGGCGGTGTTGCGCCTCTCTTCCTCGCTCAGCACCATGCTGCGGCGTTCGCTGCCCATGAGGACCTTGTCCTTGGCCAGCTCGAAGTTGCGGTGGCACACCGAGTCGCGACCCTCGCGCGCCGCCTGCAGCGCGGCCTCGTTGACCAGGTTCTCCAGATCGGCGCCCGAAAATCCCGGGGTCGCCTTGGCGAGTACCGCCAGATCGACGTCGTCGGCGAGCGGGACCTTGCGAGTGTGTACTTTCAGGATCCCCTCGCGGCCCCGTACGTCCGGGCGCGGTACGACGATGCGCCGGTCGAAACGACCGGGCCGGAGCAGTGCCGGGTCGAGGACGTCCGGCCGGTTGGTTGCGGCGACCATGATGACGCCTTCGTTCGATTCGAAGCCGTCCATCTCGACGAGCAGCTGGTTGAGGGTCTGTTCTCGTTCGTCGTGCCCTCCGCCGAGGCCGGCGCCCCGGTGGCGGCCTACTGCGTCGATCTCGTCGATGAAGATGATGCACGGGGCGTTCTTCTTGCCCTGCACGAACAAGTCACGCACGCGCGAGGCACCGACACCAACGAACATCTCGACGAAGTCGGAACCCGAGATCGAGAAGAACGGCACTCCCGCCTCTCCGGCTACGGCGCGCGCTAGGAGTGTCTTACCGGTTCCCGGCGACCCCACTAGGAGCACGCCCTTGGGGATCCGTCCTCCGAGCCGGGTGAACTTCTTGGGATCTCGCAGAAACGCAATGATTTCCTCGAGTTCTTCCTTGGCTTCGTCGATGCCGGCGACGTCGTTGAACGTGACCTTGTTCTGGTTCTCGTTGAGCAGGCGCGCTCGGCTCTTGCCGAACGCCATCGCCTTCCCGCCGCCCATCTGCATTTGGCGCATGAAGAAAATCCACACGCCGACGAGCAGCAGCATGGGGAACCATTGGACCAGCAGGACGATGTACCAGGGGTCGTTCGCTTCGGGCTTGACGGAGAACGGCACCTCGAGCTCGAGGAACCGCTTGATGGCATCCTCTTGAGGGCCGTAAGTGCGAAAGGCGCGGTTGTCGTCCATGCGGCCGCGGATCGAGTTCCCCTGGACCGTCACCTCGGCGACGTGGCCGGCCTTGAGCTGTGAGACGAACTGGCTGTAGCTGATCTCCTCGTCCCGGCGCTGCTGGCCCTGGAAAATGTTGACCACGAGCAGCACCAGGAGTGCCAGGACGAGCCACAGCGCCAGGTTGCGCGAGAATTGGCTCATCGGAGTCTTGCTGGGTTTCGTTTCGGCCACGTTAAGGTCTTCCAACCATCTGTTTTCACTAAAGAATCCGCTTCGACCCTACCACGGGCCCGGCGGTCCGGCAAGGCTACATCTTCAGGCGCCGCCAGGTGAGCCGGACCCGCTGCCCGTGCGGGCCCGCGAGTCGGATTCCCTCGCCCAGCGCGATCCCCGGCACCCAGACGACCGACTCCGGCGTAGCCAGAACCGGCCAATCGTGCCTGGCGCGCTGCGGCACTTTCCGGTCGATCATCATATCACGAACCGTCCGATGACCCTCGCCCCACTGAGCCCGAGCCCGATCACCGTGGCGGACCGGCCGCAGCGCAAGGGGTTGGTCGAAGGCGGCCGCATCGAGGTCGATCGCCTCGAGGGCGATGCTGCGAGCAAGCGGAGCCTCCCCGGACGGCCGCGGACGGATCGACAGGCACCATTTGCCGCCCGGGCCTTCCAGCTCTCCAGGCTGGCTGAGATCAACGGGGATAGCAAAGCCGTTGGCTCGGTCATCTCTCTGCCTGCGTACTTCGAGGCAGTCGTATTCCCTGGTCAGCCAAACTCCGGCGATGCGGGCCTCCCGGCTTCCGGCGCGTCCCGCGGCCAGCGCCTCGAGGCAGCTGAGCTGGGCGAGAGACAGAGTCCGGCCGGCGCTCACCCGCTCGAACCACGCGCGCAGGATCCTCGGCCTCAGTGCCGGCGGTGCCTGATTGAGCGCCACGAGATCGAGCCGCGGTCCCGACTCGGCATTCGACACGGCGAACGCCAGGAACCGGGCGGTCTCGGCCTCGAGATAGCGGTCTTCTTCACGCCAGCGTGCGGCCGCCTCGGGAAGCCGGTGCAGGCAGTCTTTACCGAACGCCCGCTCGATCACCGGAACGACCTCGTGGCGCAAGCGATTGCGAGCGTAACGAGGGTCGGCGTTGCTTGCATCCTCGCACCAGCCGATTCCCCGCCGCAGCAGAAAGTCGCGCAACTGCCGCCGCTTGGCTGCGAGCAAGGGCCGAACGATCTGGTTGCGCACCGCAGTCATGCCGGACAGCCCCCGGCGACCGGCTCCTCGGATCAAGCGCAGCAATACGGTCTCCACCTGATCGTCGGCCGTGTGGGCCGTGGCGATCCAGGTCGCGCCCGCCCGGCGCGCACATTCGCTGAGTACGGCATAGCGGCGCTCTCGCAGCTCCGCCTCACCTGCTCCCCTGCCGCTTGCATCAAGCCGAACGAAGGCGGCCGCGAGGCGGTGGGCCGCTCCGGCAACCCATGCGGCCTCGAAGGCGGCCTCAGGGCGGATGCCGTGGTCGACGTAGGCGACCGTCAGCCCGGCGCCCCCACGGGCCTCGGCGAGCAGCTCGAGCATCGCCATGGAGTCGGCGCCGCCGGAGACGGCCGCGACGCCGGGGCGTTCGAGCCACCCATCGGGAAATCCCGAGCGCAGCAGCTCGAGCAAGCGATAATCCTCGCGCTCGAGCCCACCTGCCGGGGGTCTGTACACTGGCTCGCGCACGTCGGCTCGGGCACTATTTTCCGACGTGAGGAAAAGGAAAGCCAACGCGTCCGCGGTCGCCGGCTTGCTTGGCTTGGCCTGCCTTCTCGCCTTTGCGCGTGCCGTGCCGGCGGGCGATCCCGGCGAAGTCCCCAAGGCGCCGTTGCGCGCCGGCTCGCCCGACTCGGGGGCAACGGCGAAGACCCCGCCCGAAGTCGACTCGCGGCAAGCGTTGCGCGATCGACTCGAAGCCCTCGCCAGCGAGCTTGCGGCGAATGCGAGCAAGTTCGGGCCCGATGCCGTCGCCCTGCAGGCTGCGCTGATGCTTCGCAGCATCGAGGCGGGCGCCGTCGGGCCCACGACGGTCGCGCTCGCGGGAGACTCGAGCTGTAGCGAAGGGCGCTGTCTCGCGATCGAAGTCGATAGCGGCCTGTTCTTCGACCGCGACACCACGACTCCGGACTCCCGGCTCGACTTCATTTGGAAACACGTGGCCGAGCCGGTTCTTACGGCGGCCGGCCGATTCGAGTTTTCGCCGGCCGCGCTCGATTTGGTCTTCCGTTACCGCATGCAGAGCTTCGCCGATCAGCTCGACGGGCGGGCCGATCCGGCGGCGCCCGCGCAGGGATGCCGGCGCCACGTCGTCCTGCCGGCCGCGGTCCTCGCCGACCTAGCCGGTGGCTCATTGGCGGCGGGCGAGCTGCGGGCCCGCGCCGTCGTTGGCGAGGAGATCCTCGAGGAAGACCCCGAGACGGTACGCTGACTGCCAGTGCGCTCACGCCGAGCCGGGCGCCCAGCCCCCCGGTCAGGGGGCTGCATCAAGACACGTTCTGCACCAAGGTCGAGTGTTTTTGATCGTGCCGGCCACCCGAGTCAGCCTGCGGCCCGGCCCGGCCGGCCTTTGCCCGTTGACAGCGGCGAGCAGGCTGTGCGACAGTCGGGGATCCCGCCACAGAACGCGGTTGGAGGTGCACGGCCCATGACCAAGACGACCTGCCACTACCCGGCGAAGCGTCCCTCTGTGAGAAGCTCGACGGCCATCGTCACGCTTGCCGCCATCGTAGTTACTCTTACGAGCCAGTACGCAGGTGCGGCGTTTTCGGCGAAGACGATCATCAAATGCCAGAAGGCGCTCGCCAAGAGCGGGTCCAAGCTGTTTACGACCGAGGTCGCGGCCGCGCTCGATTGCGCGCAGCGCCTGCTCGCCTGTCAGCTGGCCGAAGAAGTAGAAGGAGCGGACTTTGCCACCTGCTCTGCGAAGGCCGTTGCGACGTGTAACGCAAAACTGTCGAAGGTCTCCTCGGCCGCCGGTGCCATCGCGGCGTCGATGGCCAAGAAGTGTGCGGACCTGCGGCCGTTCGATTTCACGAGTAGTCGGGCTATCGGTCTGAGCGGTCTGGCCGACGAATGCGCCAAGCTGAACCCGCCCGGTTCGGTCGGCGACGAAGCTGCGATCGCCGACTGCATGGCGCGACTGACCGAGTGTCGTGCCGCCGACGTGCTCGAACGCCTGCTTCCACGCGCCCATGAGGTCCTCGATCGAGCGGGGATCCTGGGAACTTTTTCCGGCGAGTTGGCGTGCCTCGATGCGCGCGCACCCTCTCCGGCCTCGAGCGGCGGCCCATCGTCGAAAACGCTGGCAGGCTGTCAGAAGGCGCTCGGCGGGTCGTCTTGGAAGAAGCTCAAGATCGAAAACAAGATGCTCCTGAAGTGCGCCGACGGACTGCTCGGCTGCCAGCTTCCGCTCGATCGAGTCGAGTCGAGTCGGGCCGACGCCGCTGCTTGCCGCGCAAAGCAAGAAGCAAAATGCGACAAGAAGCTCGCCAAGCTGCCAAAGCTGGCCACTGCCGCCGGGGCCAAGGTTGCCGCCAAGTGCGCCGGTATAGCCGCCAGCGAT
>CAZQYE010000104.1:0-7462 GCA_964597375.1 uncultured Myxococcales bacterium | reverse complement strand
ACGGCGTAGAAGCGCCGGATCAACTCACCCATCCCCGGATAATAGCGAACCTTGCCACGAATGAAGTCGATCGCGTTCTTCGCGGTCTGCCACGCCAGAGCCGCCGCTGCATCGAGGCTCGGCAAGGACTTCGCGAGCGGCTTCGGCACCGCGAAATCGCGGCGCTTGACGAGCGTCATGTTGTTCAAATCGATTTCCACGGTCATGCGCGTGCCGCACAAGCGCAGGGTGTTGACGCCCGGGCGGGCACGGGAGGAGATCGTCAGCGAGCCGCTACAGGAGCCGCCCCGCAGAAGAGCGCGGAGCTCCTCGGGTTGGTCCTGCCCCGGCGCACACAGCACCATCGCCTGAATGTCGTCGACCTGCCCCAAGAAGTATAGCAGCAGGTACAGCGGGTGGGGCAGTAGGTCGCCGAGCCCGCCTCCAGGCATGGTTTCAAGCCAAGGGCGCTCGCTCGCCGACCCCGCCTGATAGCTCTCCACCGCGACCAAATCGCCCAGATCCCCTCGTTCGACGAGTCCGCGAACCTGCAACACGACCGGGTCGAAAAGACGATTGTGGTCGACACAAAGCAATGCTCGTCCACGCGCCGCGGCGGCCTTCATGGCACGGGCTTCGCCGGAATTCAGGGTCATCGGCTTTTCGACCAGTGTATGCACGCCTCGCTCGAGAGCCTCGATCGCTACGCTCGCATGGGTGTGCGGCGGCGTCAGTACGTGCACGACGTCGGGCTTCTCGACGTCGATGAGATCCGTGATCGAGGAATACACGCGTTGAATCGCGAAACGGTCTGCCAGTTCATTGGCGCAGACGGGGGAAGCGTCGGCGACCCCGACGATCTCCCCGCCGGCCTTACGCACGTAGGGAACGTGCGTTCGGGCGATCGTGCCACACCCTACGATTCCCACGCGTAACTTGGCGTCTCCGGCAGCCTTACTCATCGCCGATTCACCATCATCCACCCGCCGGCATGGGCATCTTGGCAATCAGACCGGCTGGGGCTTCGACTGCAAAACGGGCGCCGTTCAAGACAGTCGCGACGGTCGCGACGTCTCCATCGACCCCGCCGATAAATCGAACGTGTAGGGGCGGATCTCCACTGATCGAAATCTCGTCGGTGGGATCGCTGGCGTCGAGCCTCATGACCAAATGGAGCGACAGACTGCGGCCTCCTTCATCCTCAGCATGCGCCTCGTGATCGAGGCCGAGCACCGCCCCCGCCGGGACCCGCTCGTCGCCGCGCGCCACCTCACGGTCGGCGACGACCGGTTCGAGGCGCTCGGAGATCGGACCGATCTTCCACTGGAGGGCCGACGCAAGATACTGAAGCGATTCTCGAAGTCCGACATGGCCGATCGCGCCCGCCGCAATGCGCTCCCGGACGCTCTCCGCACTGTCCCCGACTCCCATCTTCCGCCGCAGCGCCGGACGCCGCCGGGACAAGTCGACGAGCCGGTGGATGCGAATGGAGTCCACGCGAACGCATAGCGACGAGACGAACGCCGGGAGGCGATCCATCAAGACCCCCGGATTCACTCCCGCCGCGACCACCGTCCGGTCGCAGCGACGGGCCACCTCGTCGATTCGCTCCGCCATCGCAGGGTTGCCGTCGAACGGCCAAATCAGTTCTTCGGCCGTCGTCACGACATGGAGGCCGGCCTCGACCAGCTCGACGATCTGCGGCCCGATTTCCTGGACGTGCGAGCCCACGGCGTGCAGTGCCACCGCACCGTTGCCGTCCTCGCCGAGCTCGGCGACGCGTGCCCGTATCGGCAGCGCCGGCAGGCCATCGCCGCAAACGTCGTCGAGAGTGCGTCCCACGAGCTCGGGACTTGGATCGATGGCTCCTACGGGCCGAAACCGGTCACTCTCACTCGCCCGCCGGGCGATGACCCGACCGATTTGGCCCAACCCAACGTGCACGACGCGTATCGATCGTTCTTCACTCATGAGTTCCTCAGGTTCCCGTCGCGCCTTGCGGCGGCCTAGTCCGGCGACAGCGGGGAAGATAAGCGTTGACTAAGAGGCCGCAGAACTTTCGGCAGTCTGCTCGCTCGCGATCGGCGGCTCACCCCCAAAGCCGTGAAGCTGGAGGTACCGCAGGTTCGACGTGCGCTCGTCGTCGCCGTCGACGTCGCCTCGCTCGAGCATCGCCAACACTTCTCGAATGCCGTCCTCGACGCGATAACGTGTCGAGTATCCTAACACGTGCCGAATCTTTTCGAAGCTGACCCGATAGCTCCGCAGATCCTCGACCGTGTCCGCATACTCGATCTCGGTCCCTGGCACCTCGGCCGCGACCATGACCGCCACTTCCGAAATGGTAAAATTGTTGGCGTCCGAGCCAACGTTGAACACCTCGCCTCGAACGAGGTCGTGGGATGCCTCGGCCGCCAGTGCGAACGCGGCTGCAACGTCCCGGCAGTGCACGTGCGGGCGCCACGCTTGCCCGCCCATCACGGTGATCTTGCGATCGCGAAACGCCCGGTGCGTCATCGTGTTGATCATCAGGTCCAACCGCATGCGCGGGGAAGCACCAAAGACGGTACCGAGCCGAAGCGTGACCAAAGACCGATCGCCGAGTGCTTCGGCGAGAATCCGCTCCGATGCGATCCGAGTCCGAGCATAGAACGACACGGGATTCAGGCGCGATCCTTCGTTCAGGATCAGCCCGTCGGTCGCACCGTAGACGCTGCACGAAGAGGCGAACACCACGCGATCGACCCCCGGCGTCGCGCACACGACGCTCGCCAGCAGACGCGAGGATTCAATGTTGATTGCCGTAGTCTCATCACGGTCGAGGTCGCACGCACCGTCCCCCACCAGCGCCGCAAGAGCGATGACGGCGCGCGCCCCCTTCACCGCTCGAATCATGTCCCGCGCGTTGCAGATGTCGCCGCGCACGATCTCCAGCCGCGGGTCCGCGGCGCAATCGCGGATTCCTCGGTCCCCGTATAGAAACGCGTCGAGAATGCGTACTCGGTATCCCCGCGACAGCAGCAGGCGCACGAGGTGCGACCCGACGTAGCCGGCGCCGCCCGTCACCAACACCAAGTCGTCCTGTTTGAGAATCTTTCCCTTCACCACTCAGACACGCCCTTCGTTCGGCAATAGGTCCGGCCGAACAAGCTGAGGTTCTTCTTGAGACAAAACATCGGACAAGGCTGGAATCAAACGGTATTCAATCCCCAACTTCTTGCATGCTTCGGCAATGTCGCGGACCACCGAGGGGTCGAGATCCGCCAGCGCCACGAGCACCATCTCCACGCCGTGAGTCGATGCGGCCATCGCAATGTCGGTCGCCCCACCCATCACCCGCACACCGTGGATCAGCGCTCCCCACCGGTGCGGCTCGTGATCGATGATGCCTACCGGAAGATATCGGGATTTGGGATCTTCGAGCAGAGCTCTGAGAATAGATTCTCCTCCGTGTCCGGAACCGGCGACCAGCACCTTGGTGTACGAGGTCGGCTCCACCCTCCGGCTCGCACCGCTGAGCACGTGTCTCAGGATGAACCGGAAGCTCGCCATCGAGAACATGAGCAGCGCCCAGTCGACGACGAACACGGCGCGGGAGTGGGCTTGCAGTCCGCTCAGATAGGTGACCGCGACGACTAGAGCCGAAGCCAAGCTCACCGCCTTGACGAGCGCCGCCAGGTCGCGGCTGCCCACCCAGCGCGTCGAGCGCTGGTACAAGCCGTAGTAGAGAAACACCGGCGGCTTGAGCACGACGCACCAGAACAGGGTTCGCGCGATGAACGGCCAGGCGCGGTCGGGAATCCGCCAATCCATGTGAATGAAGTTGGCCAGAATGTACGAGCCGATGATCAGGACCAGGTCGGCGCTGACCAGAGCCAAGCGGCCCCGAACGCGGGCGAAGAAACTGCGCTTGAACTGACTGGCAACGACACGCAGGAACCCGCCCACGAGAAAACGCAGATCGCTCCACACCGTGGCCGTGCGAACGTACTCGAGGTCCCGCTCGAGCTTCTCCGGTAGAATGTGCTCGATGTAGTAGCGCTCGGTGTCCTCGATGCCTTCGGGATACTTCTCGACTTCGTCGCGGCCGTCGATCTGACTAGGGCCGATCAGACCCGGCTTGACCGACAGAACCTGCTTCTGCTCCTCGTCGTAGAAGGCGACGAAATACGGGTCCTCCGGCCGGGGCCCCACCAGCGACATGTCGCCGGCAAGCACGTTGAACAGCTGCGGCAACTCGTCGAGCTTGGTCCACCGCAGGACCTGGCCGACCCGCGTGATGCGCGGATCGCGCTTGACGGTCAGGCGCGCCCCGCTCCGATACGCTCCCACGATCATCGTGCGGAACTTGAAGATGCGGAACGGCTTCATCCCCCGCCCCATGCGCTCCTGGCGGAAGAACACCGGGCCTTTCGAATCGAGCTTGATCAAGATCCCGATCACGATGAACAGCGGCCACAAGACGAGCAGCGGCACCGCGGCAAACGTTAGGTCGATGAATCGCTTGATCGCTTCCTGGCGCTTGGATCGCTCCATAGATCACCCCCCGAGAATGCCGGCGAGCGCGTCGACGACGCGGTCCACGTCGCTGTCACGCATTGCTGGAAAGAGCGGCAGCGATACCGCCCGCTCGTAATGCGCCGTGGCCTTTGGAAAGTCCTCGGGCCGGCAACCGAGCTGCTCTTGGTAAAACGGATGGTGGTGAATCGGAATGAAGTGCACGCTGGTCCCGATCCCGGCGCGCCGCAGCCCCTCGATTACCTCGGTGCGGTCGACTCCGGTCTCCGCCGCGTCGATTTCGATGACGTACAGATGCCACGCGCTCTTGGCGTACTCGGGAGGCTTCGGAGTGCGGATCCCGGGCAGGCTCCCGAGCAGTTCATCGTAGCGTTCGACGAGCTCCCGGCGGCGCTCGTCGAACCACTCGAGGCGGTCGAGCTGATGAAGTCCGATGGCCGCATTGATGTCGGTCATGTTGTACTTGAAACCGCGCGTCGAGACCTCGTAGTACCAGCTCCCCTGCATCGAGTATCGCTTCCACGCATCGCGGCTGATCCCGTGCAGGCGCCGGCAGCGAACGTCGTCGGCCACAGCCGCGTCGTCGGTGGCGAGGATGCCCCCCTCCCCCGTGGTAATGTTCTTTCCCGCATACAGGCTGAACGCGACCGCCTTGCCCGCAGCACCGATCGTCCGTCCTCGATACTCGGCGGGAAGTGCGTGCGCGGCATCCTCGATTACCTCCGCACCGCACTCGGCCGCAATGTCCCTGATTCGGTCGAGATCGCACGGAGCACCGCCGAAGTGCACCGGGATGATGGCGCGCGTGCGATCCGTCACCCTGCGAGCGACCTCGTCGGGATCGATGTTGGGGTAATCGGCTTCCACGTCCGCGAGTACGGGACGAGCGCCGGTGTACAAAATGGCCGCGACCGTCGCCGTAAACGTGTACGGAGTCGTGATCACCTCGTCGCCCGGTCCGATACCGAGCGTTTCGAGCGCCAGGTGAAGTGCAGCGGTGCACGACGACACGGCGACGGCGTGCCGGGCGCCGATCTTCTCGGCGAATTTCTCCTCGAAGCGCTGGGTCTTCGGACCCAGCGTGAGCCAACCCGAGCGAAGCGTATCGCACACTTCGGCGATCTCTTCTTCACCGAGGAGCGGGCGGTGAAAGGGTAGAACGTCCTCTCGCTCGTCCCGATCGCTCGCTACCGTAGGCTTCACGCTAGGCTCCTGACAAGACACTCCGGGCCGGTGCCCCCGGCGATCCAGGGATTGCCAACCACAACGGTACACGGCGGGAAACCGCCGGGGGCTACCGACCAGCCTTGTACTCCTCGAGACGCCCTGTAGCCCGGCTGCACGACCGTCATGCCGCCAAACCCTCAGGCCCGTCCGGGGAGTAAGTTTCAAAAATCTCTGCGAGTTCCTCCAAATTGCGCTCGCGATCCCAAATCCGCTCTACTTTCTTGCGCGCGGCCACAGACAAACGCCGTGCGAGATCCGGCTCCCGATATAGTTTTTCCAGCGCATCGGCGAGCGCTCCCACGTCGCGCTGAGGTACGAGCAACCCGTCGGTGCCGTCCTCGACCAGTTCGGCCACGCCGCCGATCGCACTACCGATCACCGGAAGCCCGGCCGCCATCGCTTCGGCCAAGACGTTGGGAATTACGTCCTGGCGACCATAACGCCCCATCACAACGCTCGGCAACGCAAACACGTCTGCGTTGCAATAGAGCCGGCGCAGTTGTTCGTGGCGGAGGTATCCGTGCAGAGTAACGCGCCGTTCAATTCCGAGTTCTGCCGCCCGCCGTTCGAGATACGCCCGTTGCGGGCCGTCTCCGGCGATGTCGAGGCGCACGTCGATCCCCCGGTCCACTAAACGGGCAACGGCCTCGAGCAGAATGTGAAACCCTTTGTATTCCTTGAGCCAACCGCAGCTGACGACTCTGAGTCCATCGCCGCGACGACGCCGCACGACCTCGAATCGCGCCAAATCCGTACCGTGATAGTTGACGTGGATTCGCTCGGCCGCCGCCCGACCGCACAGGCTTGCGAGATATTCTTTGTTCGCCTTGGCACACGTGACGACGAAACGCGCTTCCCGCACCTTGGCCGGCAGCATCCTGCTGTGCATGTAGATATCGTACGCATGCGCGGTGAAGCTGTATGGAATCCCGGACCAGCGGCGAATGAGAAACGCAACGGTCGTCGGAAACGTCGCCCAGTGGGCATGGACGTGCCGCACCCCCTCCCGTTCGAGTCGCTCCGCGATGTAGATCGCGTAGGGGACCAAGGCCAACGACTTGAGCAGATAGATCAGACCGTTCGTGTGATAGATGGCCAGCAGTCGTTCGCCGAAACCGAGCGTCTCTGCACCGCCGTCTCGACCGGCGACGACCTGCCGCTCTGCCGGATCACGCCGCCAAGCCCGCCATACGGCCAGGAAGAGTGCCATCACGGCGCCGGGCCTGCAGCCCAATGCCCGTGCCATGCATGCAACCATCTCGCGCGAGCGCAGCGGCGGGCAGTAAAGGGTCTCCTCGATGAGCTCGGCCGCGCCGGACTGCTGGAGATCGAAGTCGGGACGCTTCAGAGAAACGAGGCGCGGGCGGCACCCCTTACGGCGCAGACCGAGGACCTCACCAACCGTAAACGTCTGGTGAAGAACCGGAAACGCAGGAAACAAGTATGCAACGCGCCCCATCATCGCCACGGTCACTCAGCCGATCAATTGCAGCACCCGGCCGGGAATGTAGTTCTTCCGCTTGTTCAGTACGACCCCGAGGATGTTCGCCCCCGCGTCCCGCATGATGTCCACCGCACGGCTGGCAATGCTTACCGGAGTCACGTCGGCTTCAATCACCAGCACGACGCCGTCGACGAGCGAAGCAAGCGCTCTCGCATCCGGATACAGCGTCACCGGAGCGCAGTCGAGGAAGGCCACCCGCGCCTGCTCACGCAATGCGGCAACAACGGAAGCCGT
>CAZQYE010000103.1:0-7519 GCA_964597375.1 uncultured Myxococcales bacterium | reverse complement strand
TTGCTCACGCCCGAGCAGCGCAAGAAAGTCGCTCGGACTCGAGCAAAACTCGAGGAACTTCGCCGCGAGATGCACGAGATTCTCGGCGAGCCGCCTCTCGGGGATCCATCACACGGCGACTGACCGCAAGACCGCGGCACGGCCGGTTCGGGGAATGCGCAATGCCGCGCCTCCCCGGCCGGCCCAAGCACAGACGTTCCGGCATCCTGTCAGATGTCCTGGATCGCTCTGATGACCTCGGACCATCGATCGGGATGGCGCTCGTGCGGATTGGAGTGGCAGATCAAGTGAATGCGATCGACGAGTCCCTCGTAGCGTTGCTTGAGCGCCGGCGCCACGTCGCCGGGTGCGCAGCGGACGGTGAACTGCTCCATCATCGCATCGTCAATCAAGCCCGCCATCTCGACCCAGCGCCCCTGCTTGGAGAGACTCCGCAGCTCTTCTTGCAGCTCGCCCCACCCGTGCTGTTCGAGGACGACCCGGTAGGCCGGCGTCGAACAATAAAAAGCGAGCTGCATCCGCGTGGCGATGTCGGCGTGCGAGACTTCCTCTTCGTCGTAACCGGTGACGAGCAGAACCTGGCAAGCGATCTCGAAGCGGTCGCGCGAGCGGCCGCCGCGGCGAAATCCCTCGGAAAGTGCCGGAAGCGTCACTTGCCGGATGAACTCGACGCTGTGTAGAGGATGCACGAAAAGCCCATCCCCCACTTCCCCGGCGACCCGCGTCATCGGCTTCCCGACGCCGGCGAGAAAAATCCGCGGCGGTCCGTATGGACTCGGCCCTGGGTTGAAGAACGGCGCCATCAACGTGTGCTGGTAGAACTCACCCCGAAAGTCGAGCTTTTCGCCCTCGTTCCAACATCGCCAGATGGCGCGCACCGCCTGAACGAGCTCACGCATACGCGCGACCGGCCTGTCCCACACGGCGCTGAAGCGCCGTTCGATGTGGGCGCGAATCTGAGACCCCAAGCCGAGGATGAAGCGCCCGCGCGAGAATACCTGAAGATCGTGACCGATGTTGGCCAAGTGCATGGGACTGCGGGGGAAGGCTACCGCGATCGCCGTGGCGAGCTCGAGCCGTTCGGTGTGGTGTGCCGCGAGCAGGAGCGGGAAGAACGGGTCGTGCTGGCCCTCGAACGTGAAGGCGCCGCTGTAGCCGAGCTGCTCGACTCTGGCGGCTTCCTCGGGAACCTCGCCGAGATCGGTGGCCATCAGTGGAACGTCGACTTTCACCTCGTATTCTCCCCCCGCTTACCTGCAGACTCGTAGCTCCCCGGTCTGCGCGCCCCCGCGCCAACTGTATTCACCGGCTCGTACCGCGAGCAACGCATCCGCCCAAATCGACCGGCTCGCACCGCTGCCGGCACGGGGCTCTCGGCGCCGCTGCTCCCGCACTCTCGCCGCATCGCCGCCGCGGCGCCGCTCCCGCACTCTCCCGGCACGTCCGCGACGGCACCGCTCCTGCACTCTCGCCGCACCGCCGCCGCGGCGCCAGCACACCCGATTTCCGCTGGTAACACCAGTTTTTCGGTATGCGGAAACCCCATGCATGTAACCGGCGGGAGCCCCGAGCGAAGCTACCGATACGATGGAAACGACTTCCGCCAATCGCCGAACGCTTGCTTCTTCCCTGCTGGCGACGGGCAGCTCGCTGGTCGCGGCGGCCGTCACCGTGTGTGCCGGATGCTTTGCGCCGGTCGTCTTCGCGTCCATGGGCGGCCTCGGATCGGTGCTCTCCACTTGGGCGCTCGTTGGCGCCCGCATCGAGCCTTACCGCCCGTACTTGCTCGCCGCGTCGGTCGCCCTGCTCGCTGCATCGTTCTGGAGCCTCTACGCGGCTCGCCGGAACGCCGCCGCTGCGGCTTGCAGCATTCGTACGGGACGCACCGCGCGCCTTTCGCTGCTGATCGCAACGATCGTCACGGTGGTGGCCTTCGCCGCTCCCTACCTGGTTTTTCGCTATCTGGTCCTGTAGCGGCGCGGCCCCCTGCGAGGCACGCCCCTGGCCAAGGCATGCCGGGACTAGAAACACCGCTGGCAGCTTCCCCTGGCCGGCTCGATTCTCTTCGATCCGTTTCCGCCGATGCGGCTTGGGTTTGCGGCCAGCGCAAAGCAGCCGAAAGAAAAAGCCCCAAGCGCGACTGGCACCGGCGTATCCCCCGGCACGGTCGTGGAAACGCAGATTTGCGCCCGCCCAAGGCCTGGGGCGTATTTCGGCGCGGGCAGACCCCGCCGCCGGGCGCTGTTGCCGCGTCCGCACGCCGGTGATAGGGAATCCGCCGATCGCCCGCGCCGCCTGTCTCACGCGCCATCCGGCCGCGTCGAGGTCGTGGTGGGTCCGGGCGAAGACAGAGGCAGTCGCCCAAACAAAGGAGAAGAGAAGATGGCTTTCGAACTACCAGCGCTTCCGTACGCAATGGACGCTCTTGCCCCTCACATTTCGGCCGAGACGCTCGAGTACCACTACGGCAAACACCACAAGGCCTACGTCGACAACCTCAACAAGCTCGTCGCCGGCACGGACATGGAAGGCAAGAGCCTCGAAGACATCATCCGTTCGGCCAGCGGCGGCGTGTTCAACAACGCCGCCCAGGTGTGGAACCACTCGTTCTACTGGAACTGCCTGTCGCCCAACGGCGGTGGGGAGCCGAGCGGCGCCTTGGCCGACGCGATCAACAAGGCGTGCGGCTCGTTCGCCGAGTTCAAGGAGAAGTTCTCCACGACGGCGGTAACCACGTTCGGCTCCGGCTGGGCCTGGCTGGTCAAGAAGTCGGACGGATCGCTGGCGATCGTCTCGACGTCGAACGCCGGAAACCCGCTCACCGACGGCGACCAGCCGCTTCTCACCTGCGACGTGTGGGAGCACGCCTACTACATCGACTACCGCAACGCGCGCCCCAAGTACGTCGAGGCGTTCTGGAACCTCGTCAACTGGGACTTCGTCGCGAGCAACCTCTAGAGCCCTTGGGCGGCCAGGGCGTTCGTTCACGCAAGGCGAACGCCCTGCCGCCTTCCCGCTTCATCGCCCGGCGACCCGTCCACGGCACTCGCCGATGCGGCAACGGGCCAAACTCTCCGTAACTCGCCTGCAACCGCAAAACTGGGTATGCGGCCCGTTTCACTCGCCGGCCGCCCGGTAGGCATCGCGGACCACCTCGGCACCGTAACGTTGCTCGAGCCTGCGGATGATGAAATGGCCATAGGCCATCTTCTGGAAGTGGTCCATGAACAGTGTGTTGACGGTCATCCCACCGACCGCACCGATGACCGGCACCGCCTGAGCGGCCACTTTCTCCGACACCGCTACGCCGAAGCGCGCGCCGATCTTCGAAATCAACCGGACCAGGGCCGGCGCGCCCTTTTCGATCATGCCGTGCTCGGCCAAGTGGCGGGCCGCCGCGGTCACCTCGCTGGCCATCGCCGCGCGCACCGCGAAATAGCCAGTCTCCGCCGCGTCGTCACGGTCCGATGCTCCACCGAAGGCAAACACCTCGAGACACGCGAGCCGCACCTCGGGGTCGGCGAGCGAGTGCCCTTCGCTGCGCGCGATCGCCGCAATCGAGCGCAGCATGATCACGGTCGACAGCGGCAGCTCGACCCCCAACAGCGCCAGTCCACCTGCACCGCCGAGCGCTCCGGACGTGGCCGCGGCGGTCTTGTGAAGAAAGTCGTGGGAGGAAGAAAACGGCCGGTCCCCGAGCGTCGTTAGCGCGAACTCCGCCGCGCGTTCGAGCGCTCTGCCGGTGGCCCGCTCGATGCGGGCCTGCCACCCCGGAGGCAGCCGTGCCAGGCTCTTCTCGATCGGCTCACCGACCACGCTCGACAGCCGTGCCGCCAGGCTCGGGCTCTCTAAGACCTCCTTGGCGTAGAGCAGATCGACGCGGTCGTCGGCTTTCAGTCGTTCCATTTCGTCCCCGAATCATACGCCGACCCGCCGCAGGCGCGAAGCGCCGCAGTATACCGGCGTTTCGCTCGCACCTTAGGAACCTGCGCGCCCGAGCCGGAAGCAAGCCCCCGTTGCCGCCAACGCCGCAATCGAGCGACCGGGCCACTCGCCTCCGCAGGCATGCGGCGCGTTCGCCGCCGCACCGTCCGATCGTGTCATGACCCGGGAGTCTTGCTTCGAGCGTGACCGCCCGACAGTGTTCGGAGACGGCAAGGCGGGCCGGCGGTTTGTCGCCGATCCGAGCACCGCCGCACGGGGGACAGGCTCATGAGCGAGGAAAAAGTCGTCTTCATCACCGGCGCGGGCGGCTTCATCGGGCGTTACATCCTGACGTACTATCTCGAAGAAGACTGCGATCTGATCTTGCTCGAGCACGGACGCTTCCGGCAGCGCCTCGAGGCGTTTCTCGCAGAGCACGTGCAGGACCCGGCTCGGCGCAGGCGGATTCGGATTGTCCCGGGGGACATTTCCCGGCCCCGACTCGGGCTCGACGCAGCCACCGCGGAGGAGGTGCAGGGACGGATCACGCACGCCATCCATCTCGCGGCGCTCTACAACCTGTCCGCACCGCGCGACGTCTCGATTCTCCTGAACGTCGACGGTACCCGTCACGTTCTCGACTTTCTCGAAGGTGCTCCCTCGCTCGAGCGATTCGCCCATACCAGCACGATCGCCGTCGTCGGCACCCACACCGGGCTGTTCCGCGAGGACGACCTCGACGTGGGGCAGGGCTTCAAGAACGCCTACGACGAAACGAAGTTCCTCGCCGAACAGCTCGTGCGCGAGCGGCGCGATCGCATTCCTACGGTCATCTTGCGACCGGCGACCGTCGTCGGAGACTCGCGAAGCGGTGCAATCGAGAAAATCGACGGTCCCTATTACGCGCTGACGATGATCGCACGCAACCTGCACCGCATCGTTCCCGACACGGGCGGCAACCGATTCTACATTGCACCCGTCGATTTCGTCGCCCATGCTTACTACCGGTTGTTCGAAGACGAAGAATCCGTGGGCAAGGTGTTTCATCTGATCGATGCCGACCCGCCCACGTATCTGGAGTTTCTCGAAATGGCGTGCGACGCGATGGGAAGACCGCGTCCGTGGATGAAAGTTCCGGCAGCGTGGATGAAGCCGATGGGACGGCTGCCGATGTTCGAGCGCATCACCGGAGTGCCGCGCGAGGCGTTCGAGCACTCGTTCTTTTCGGTCGAGTACGACGTGAGCCAGGTCGCACCGGCGCTCGAAAAGCACGGCATCTCGTGCCCTCCGGTACGCGATTACATCGACGTGATGGTGCGCTACTTCCTCGAGCACAGCGACGATCCCGCAATCCGCAAGGGCGACTGGCGCGCAGTCACGACGTGAGCGGCGCGGTGCCCTTCAGGATCCGGAAGTACAGGGAAAAATTTGCGATTTTGGCCCCATTGGGCCGGTTTCTCCTTGACTAGAGCACCTATTTCACGCGAGACTCGAGCTGCGTGGGATTTCTCAGGACGTGTAAGCGAGCCGCTCTGCCGGCACTCTTCCTGTGGCTCGCAGCGCCGGCGCCCGGAGTTCGAGCGGCTTCGATCACCGTTGATACGGGGCAAACCTTTCAGACGATCGTCGGATGGGAAGCTACTGCGGAAGCGGGCCAGTTCGAGTGTTCGTCGTTCGAGTCATACGCGCCTGAGCTCTTCGATCGAGCCGTCAACCAACTCGGAATCAATCGGCTGCGCTTGGAAGTCCGTTCGGGAACGGAGAACGACCACGATTATTGGGCGGACTATCGGGCGGGCGTGATCGACAAAGCCACCTGGCGGTCGGTGAGGTATGCGACGGTGAACGACAACGCCGACCCAAACGTCATTGATTGGAACGGTTTCCAGTTCTCCGCGCTCGACCAGGCCGTCGAGTCCGCGGTGCTGCCGATCAAACAACGCCTCGAAGCGCTCGGGCGAGCGCTCTTTCTCAACGTGACCTACGTTGCGTTCACGAACGATATCGGCACGGGCCTTTCCTACATTCACGATGACCCCGACGAGTACGCAGAGTTCGTCCTAGCAACGTACCTGCATCTGCAGAGCCAGTACGGCCTGGTCCCGGATACCTGGGAGGTCATTCTCGAACCCGACAACGTGCCGCAATGGTCGGGCACGGCCATCGGCCAGGCGATAGTGGCAGCAGCGGCGCGCCTGACGCAGGCCGGCTTCCCGGCCCAGTTCGTCGCGCCGTCGACCACGAACATGGGCAACGCCCTTTCTTACTTCGACGCGATCGTCGCCGTACCTGGGGCGGCCACGTACCTCGCGGAGCTGTCCTACCACCGTTACGCCGGAGTGTCCGTCGCCAATCTCGAAGCCATCGCGCAACGCGCCGTAACCTACGGTGTCCGCACCGCAATGCTCGAGCACATCGGCAGCGGCTACGACGACCTCCACGATGACCTCGAGATTGCCGGCAACTCTGCGTGGCAACAGTTTACACTCGCTTTTTGCTTACCCGCGGACGACGGAAGCGCTTACTATTTGATCGGCACCGGCGCCCCCACCGTTACGGAAGCCGATCGCACCCGGTTCTTGCGCCAGTACTTCCATTACGTTCGGGCCGGCGCCGTGCGCCTCGCAGCAAGTACGTCGGATGGGACGTTCTCCCCCCTAGCCTTCGCCAACTCCGACGGCGGCACGGTCGTAGTCATCAAGGCGAACGCGGGGGGAACGGTCACGGTCGCCGGCCTGCCGGCGGGAACCTACACGTCGACGTACACGACCGCCGCCGCTACCGCCGTACACGGACCGCAGGTCGTCGTGCCAAACGGCGGTACGATGGACGCCGCGATTCCGGCGGCCGGGGTCCTGACGATCCATCCACCAGAGGCGGCGGGGTCGACCACGACGACGACACTACCTCCACCGGGGGACCTGCTGGCCGAGGGTCGGATGTTCGTGCTGAAGAACCCGAAGGATACGGACCCAAGCAGGCGCCGCCTCGTGCTCCGGGTCGATTCGGGAGGCCCCGCACAGCTTGGCGGAGATCCGACAGTCGCCGGTGCGGCCCTCAACGTCATGGTTGGTGCCTCGGCGGAATGCTACGAAATGCCCGCCGCCGGCTGGTCGATCGCAGGAAGCCGCGGTTACCGATACCGGCGGCCTGCAATCGGCGGTACGCCCGTGAAGCGCGCGCTCATTCGACGATCCCGCAACGGACGCATCAAGCTCAAGGTGACTGCGGACGGCAAGACTGCACCGATCACGCTCCTTCCGCCCGGCACCACGGCCACGGCGCACGCAACGTTCGAGATCGCTGGCGGCGGCCAGGCCTGCGCGACGTTCGGCGGCACCCTCGTGCGAAGCGACGGTCGTCTTTTCAAAGCGAAGAACGCACCAGCGCCCGCCTCTTGCGCGCTCGCCGGCTGCGCAGGGCCTTGAGCCGACATCCACCGCCGGCGGCTCGCGGGGAGCCTCGCGCCGGATTGGCCGGTGCTCGTGTGGTCCGGGGTAGCAAATCGCAGGCTCGCCAACCTGGGGAAACCTTCCGAGCCGGCGCGTTCCCGGGACGAGAAAAGTTGTGCCTTGACCAAGGCCCTGTGCCCGTG
>CAZQYE010000102.1:0-7524 GCA_964597375.1 uncultured Myxococcales bacterium | reverse complement strand
GCACCCTTCAGATGGGATCATCGCTTCTTACCCCACGGCTCGCAGAACCCCCTGGCTCTTTCTGACGCGCTGGCGGCAGAGCTTGCGCCTTGTCGCTACTCGCGGCCGTTGGAGTGATTACCGCGATAGGGGCGCGGCATGTATTCGACCGACGGCGTGTGGCGCACGGGCTGCGGGTACAGGGACATCAGCCGCAAGAACTCCCGCGGCATGTCCGCGCGCACGTGCAGGCCGATCCGCTCGGCCTCCTCCAGCGTAATCGGATAATCGTGCGTCCAGGTCCCCTGGGTGAGCAGTGCCGCCAGCTCGTCGATTTTCTCCGGCGGGTACCGGTCGGCGAGCAGCTCGCGCACGATGCCCTCGAGCTGGCGAATCGCCTTTTCGCTTTGGTCCGCGAGAATCAACGTTTCGTCGTCGACTTTGTCGACCGGCTTGTCGCGCACGACGCGCAGGATCGACGCCGCCGGCTTTTGTCCGATTTGCGGGTCCACGGGACCGAGGACGGCGTGCTCACCCATGACGATCTCGTCGGCGGCAAGCGCAATGAGCGTGCCGCCCGACATGGCGTAATGCGGGACGAACACCGTCACCTTTCCACGGCGTTTGCGGATCGCGCGAGCGATTTGGTAGGAGGCCAGCACCAGCCCACCGGGCGTGTGAAGAACCAGATCGAGGGGCATGTCGGGGTCGGTCAGGTGAATCGCATGAATCACCGCCTCGGAGTCATGAACGTCGATGAACCGAAAGACGGGAAAGCCGAGCACGCTCATCGTCTCCTGGCGGTGTACCAGCAAGATCAGACGCGAACCGCGTTGCTCCTCGATGCGCGTGATCATCCTCTGGCGCGATGCTTCGAGCATGCGCTGCTTGAGAATCGGCTGTAGCGCCGCGGCCATGAAGAACAGCCAAAAGAAATCCATCGGTCCCATCGTTTGCGCTCCTCGTTCAAGCGGGCATCGCCGGCTTCCCAGCGCCCCAGGCGTTCCCTCGCCCACCGGCCATCCCGCAACGTCACCAGTCGTAGCGCCGCCCGCCACCCCAAGCGCCGAGCAGGCCCCATTCGTCGTCGGCCAGCCGGCGGCGGCGGCGACGCGGCCTGAGCCAGGGCATCAGAAGCATCCCGGCAACGAACCCGCCGATATGCGCCCACCACGCGACACCGCCGACTTCTCCGGGAAGGGCCACGCTGAAGGTTCCGCTCATGAACTGGCCCACGAACCACAGGAAAATGTACAGCGATGCCAACACCTCGATAAACATCGGCAAGAAGAAAAACGGCACCAAGACGATGACCCGCGAGCGCGGAAACATCAGCATGTAGGCGCCCATCACGCCCGAGATCGCACCGGATGCCCCGACGGTCGGCAGCGTCGAGTGGGCGTTCACCACGTAATGCGCGACGCCCGATGCGACTCCGCACAACAGGTAGAAAACGAGATAACGCAGGTGCCCCATCCGATCCTCGACGTTGTCGCCGAAGATCCATAGCGCCCACATGTTCATGATCAGGTGCGCCCAGCCGCCGTGCAGGAACATGCTCGTGACGAACGGCCAGAGGTCCCCTACCGGCAGTCCAAGCCATACGGCCCACTCCGGATGGGTGTAGCGCGCCGGAACGATGCCGAAGTAGTAGAACAAAGCGCGTAGCTCGCCGGCGGGAAGACCGAGCTCGAAGAAGAAAACCACGCAATTGGTCAGAATGATCGCCCAATTGACAAGCGGAAAGTTCCGATGGGGAATCGTGTCGCGGATCGGCAGCACGTTGGCTGGCAATGTACCCGTTCCGCGCGACTTGCGGAAACGAGGCACTCGTAGCGCCGCCGGCTACGATCGTTGCGTCCCGCCGGCTTGCCCGGGGACCGCCCTGTGGCCGAGAGCCGCCGCCGGCGCGCCTAGCGAGCCTGCTGCCTGCTCACCCGTGCAAGCTTGTCTAGACCTTCGAGCGCCGGCCGGAAACGCGGATCGAGTTCGAGCGCCCGCTTCCACTTCTCACGCGCCGAGTCGTAGTGGCCGAGCGTCGCCTCGAGACTGGCGAAGTTGCTCCATGCCGTCGCGTTGTCGGGCGCTAGCTCGACGGCCGTGGAGTACGCCATCCGCGCTCGGACCGGGTCGCCGAGCTTTTGCAGCGCCACGCCGAGCTGCACGTACACCCCGGCATCGCGCGGACTGAGCTGCGCGCAGCGGCGGTAGATCGACGCGGCCTGCGCGTAGTCCTTGCGCTCGAGAAGCAAGACGCCAAGGTTGAAGCATGCCCGCGGACTCGGCGAGTGCGCGAGCGTATTCTGATAAACAGTCTCGGCGTCGCTCAAGAGCCGCTGGCGCGCCACGATCTCACGCCCGGCCATGCCCGAAAGCGTTGCTGCAATCGTGAGGACCGAAAGTGCGGCGGCGACCTGGCCGGCGCCGCCAAAGGCGCGAAACAACCGCGCCAAGCTCTGATACGCTCCGGCGGCCACCAGCGGAGTGAGCGCCGCCAGCGGCGCGTACATGAAGTGCTCGGGGGTAAACACCCAGCGCGAGGCGATCGCCGGATAGACCGGCACGAGATTGCTCGCAGGAAGGTACAAAATGGCCGCGGCGAAGCCGCAAAAGCGCGTGAGCGTGGGGTTGCGCGTAAAGGCGACGACCGCCGCGATGATCGCCAGCGCTACGGCCACGCCGACGGCCGCGAGTGGCTGGGGACCAACGGCCGTGAGACGATCGAGGTGAAACTGGCTCGGGCGCACGAGCAGCTCGGCGAACGTGACGAGCGTTGTACCGGCGTCGCGCATGCGAACCATCCAGCCCACGCTCGGCGTGGCGACCGCCGCAGGAGGAGTAACCGCAACCACGGCCGCCACCGTCGCCAGGCAAGCAGCAAGCACGATCGCGTCGATCTTGCGCCACGCCGGGCGATAGGTCACGACCCGCAGGCCGGCGGCCAGAGGGCCAGCAAGCATCCCCGGTTCTTTCGACAGCGCGGCACAGACGATGCCTGCCGCCACGAGCACGGCACGGGTGAACACACGTCCGGCCCTGGCAATGCGAGCAGCCGTCGTGCCGCCTGCGGCGTCCAGGCGCGATCGCAAGGCCCGGCGCTCGCCGACGACCAGGTGCAGCGTGAGCAACGTGAACAACAGCATGAGCAGATCGGTGCGGCCCGAGACGTACCCGACCGCAGCCGACTGAATCGGGTGGTACGCAAAGAGCAACGAGGCAGCGGTGGCAACCATCGCCCCAGCCCCCAGGCGCACGAGCAAGGCTCCAAGCAGGAACGTGTTGAGGCCGTGCATCGCGGCATTGGCGGCGTGCAGGCTACGCGCATCGTCCAGCCCCAGGACCGACTGCAGGCGGTAAGAAAGTAAGACGACGGGACGCCGGTACTCCCCGCTCGGCCGGCCGAGCAGCTCGGAGATCGGCGCCTTGCGGGCGAGCTCGACGTGGATCGGGTCGTCCCAGATGAGCGGATTGTCGAGCGACGGCAGGTATAGGGCGGCTGCGAGAATCCCCGCAACGGCAACGGTGGCAATCCGAATGAACTGGCGCCCCATCGTCCTTCCCCTCCAACGTCACCCGCCGGCAATGAGGCCCCTGCCGCTGCTACAGATCTTGCAACGACATGCCCAGTGCCGGCGAGTCGCCGCCGCAGCCAGGCGGCGGCCGCTCCGAGGGGCCGCTCCTCGGACTGTTCGCCCCGGCCGGCCGGCGGGCTCACCCGACCGGCCGGCCGAAACATTAGTTTAGCTCATCGAAGACCGGATCGCGACGGAAACGGACGTGAGACCGCCTCCTAGATCCCGGGCCACCTACGGCTCGGCCTTACACGCCAGGATACCCGGCTTCTGCTTGCAGTTCGTCGTGGGTTCCATGAAGCAGCGCGTCCCGATTGCAATACCCGTCACGCCCTCGGCCGCGTCGGGTCCAGCCGCAAGGTCGAACTTCTTGGCGAGGAAGAACAGCTGAACGATGTCCTTCTTCTCGTTGAGAATGACTTTGATCTTGGCGACCGGACCGTTCACGGCATCCTTGTCCTTGTAGAGGAATTTGACGTCGTCCTTGTTCTTCCACATGGACGTCACGATCGGGATCTCAGCGTCGAGCAACGGCGTGTCGTCGGCGACGAGAATGCGGATCGGATCGCGGCTCGGGTTGAGATTGATGCGCCGGCACTTGCCGATTACGCCGCAATCGCTGTCCGTCGTGCACGGCGTCTGGTAATCACTGCCGATGCACACGTGAAGAGGCGCTGTCCACTTCGACATCACCTTGTCCTTGCCAGGATCGGACTTATCCTTGACGGCGATCTTCTTGAGCGTTCCCTTGACACACAACCTGTCCTGAGGCGCCACGTCGTTTCCGTCGGGAACCGTGTCGCCGTCGGTATCCGCCAGCGTCGGGTCACTGCCCCACCGGTACTCGGTCGCCAGGTCGGCACCGTCTCCATCGGTATCCGAGGTGCCAGCGTTCGAGATGTCTCCGTAGTACCACTTTTCGAAACCGTCGAGGACGCCGTCGTCGTCCGTGTCGCCGTCCTCATCGACGCCGAAAGTCACGTCCTCGCAAACGTGCAGCATCGGCGCAAAGCGCCAGTCGCGCCAAATGGGCTGGAGCGTGCTCGTGTGCAGGCTCTGCTTGACGTTCGAGGCACCGAATCCGGGCGCACTACCGTCGATGTGACCGCTCTGCCCCATGGGAAAGATGAACTCGCCGGTCACCGTCGGGCCGACTTCGATGATCTCTTCCCAGGTGCCGCGGTTTCCAAGCGGCGTCGGGTCGAACTCGATCGGCGTGCTGCACCCCTGCGAGCAAGGCAAAGCCGCGAGAGGGTGATTGTACGTTCGCATCGAACGGTTCTTGGTCCCGATTGTCGGGTTGGCCGCAACGTAGTTGCAGAAGCTGTCGTGAACGACCTGTTTCCAGTCGGCGCCGTTGAAGTAGTCGCCGCTGTATTTGTTCACGTACGCGCCGGGCACGTCGCCTGCGGCTGCGTCGATCGCGTGCAACACCCAGCCGATCGCCTTGTCCCCGGTGAGCTTCGAGACCCCGGCGGGATCGTACTCGTCGCCGTAGATGTCGTTGGCAAGCTGAGTAGCCCAGCCCTTGAGATAATCAGCATAGCGGGAGGCGGTTGCGCTCGATACCGGGGTCCCCGCCGGCTCGACAACCAGGGGGTTGGTAAACTCACGACCCCGATTGGGGAAATCGGTCAACGTCGCAAGCTCGTCGTCGATCGTTCCGCAGTCCCCATACGCCGCGAGAGCCGCCTGGATACGGCTCATCAGATACCGCCCCAGCGTCCCGGCCGCACTGTGTTGTGACGACTCGTGGTTGAGACCCGCGACGAACTTGTTCAGGTTGCGAATGTCATCGCGCGTAATCGAGTTGTCGAGTGAGAGCTGCTCGAGAATGACCTCGACTCTGTGGTTGCGCCCGTTGCGCGATAGCATGACCTCGTTGGCAACGGTCTGCTTGTTGTTCCAGTTCGCCGTGAAGCCTTCGGCTGGGTTCATCGCCTCGGGCATCGCCCAGATCTCATAGACGGCGTAGGTATCGCCGGCCGAGGGAACCACGCCCCAGTCGTGCTCGAGCGTGATCGTGTCGTCCGTGTTCGACAGAATCCGCCGCACCTGATGGTACCCGTTCCCGGCGGTGATCTCGACGATGTACTCGGAGCCGTTGTCGTCCGGGTTGTCGTAGGTAAAGTTGATCGGCGAAGAGGCGAGGTTCTTGCCGACGAATGCTCCGACGTCGGTGAGCGAGTTGGCCGTCGCCGAGCCTACGGTACCGCTGATCACCGCGAACGGCTCGGGCGCCGTTCCATCGAGCGGCAGGCGCGAGTCCAGACCGTTTTGCCGCACGCGGTGGAAGCCACTGGTGGCATAAAGAATGTTGCCGGTTCCCGTGTTCGTTCCCACGCCGTTGAACGGCTGGTTGTCGGCGGCAATGAAGTTGTGGGTCGAGGGAATCAGGCGTACGGCAGACCGCATGTCCATGACCGACTGGGTCTTCTGGAACAGGCTCCATCCGACGGCGGCCGTTCCTTCCTCCATCCAAACGGCGCTCTCGGCCGCGACCGCAGTGATCGGATTACCGGCCGCCGCAGCAACGTACTCCGAAGTCGCATCGGGCGTCGTCGTCCAAGCGACGTTGATCGTGATCGTGTCGGCCGTGTTGCCCGCGATCTGGCGCATCTGTCCGGCGCCCGTCCCGTTTACGATCGCAACGTACCCGCCGGCCAGAGCGCCCGGCGTGAGCGGTGCGTCGGTGTCGGTGAGCGTCGTGGCCGTGGCCGATTCCGCGGTTCCGGCGACATCGCCCGCGAACGCATCCACAGGCCGGTCGCCCTTGGTGCAACCGTTGGCCGAGCACACGACGTTCGTTCGGAACACCGGTACGGCAATGAATCCGCCGTTGGGCTTGTATACGCGCTCGATCCGCATCGCCATGTCGGCCGGCGTACCGTGGTGGTTGTACTTGAACATGTCGAAGTCGCCGTTGACCAGCGTCTCGATGTACGAGTCGACGATCTTGAGCATCGCTGTCGTGCTGGTGTAGGCGACGTTGTCCGTGTGGCCGATCAGGGCGTAGGGCCCGCCCACGAAGGCCATGCCGTTGCCACGGATCGTGTCGCCGCGAATCTCGGTGTAGTGCATCAGCGAAGGAACTTGGATGCCCGTCTGCGGGAAGCCGCCGATCCAGGGATGGCCCGTCGCCGAGCGGCCCGGTGCAATCATCATCGCGTAGCTGCCAAGATCCGGCCACGCACCCCACTCTCGGGCGCGGCGCTCGCGCTCGGCGCGCGCCAGGCGTACGGGCTCGAGGAACTTCTCGTAGTCGTACATCGGGTAGCCGGGCAGGCGCGTACGGCCGAGCACCCGGTCCTCGATTCGCTTTACCGTCTTTGCGATCTCGACCTTGTCTTTGGGCGTCAGCTTGGAGAGCGGCCCGCCGAACCCAGGAGTGCGCGGGTCGGGCACCGACACCGGCTGCAGGGGATCGTTCATCCAGTAGCGGTCATCCCACAGCTCGGTTCCCACCGTCGCCCCGTAAGTCGAGATCAGCTTGTTCAAATCCTCGGCCATCCCGACTTCGTTCCAGGCCTCGTAGCCGAAGTTGCGGATCTCGAGTGTGGCGAACGCCATCGCCAGCTCCGGCGTGAACTGGAAGCCGCCGGGCAGGCCGGGGCCGGGCGGCTGGTAGAATGGATCAGCCCCTTCCCCCTCGGTGAGGATGTCTTTGTTGCCGAACAGGTTGTCCTTGCCGGCAATGATCGATTGCTGGAAGAAGCGCAGCTCCAGCGGTGCCTCGAGTGTTCCACCCGAAATCTTGAGCATCTCGCCGATGGCGTCATTGACCCCTTCGCAGTAGGCAAGGATGATGTCGCGCGCTTCGGACGGCAGGTGGTTGTACATGCTCGCGTACTCCGACCGCGAGTACGTCGTGCGGCGCGTCTCGATATCGTCGTCGGCCGGAACCCCTAGATTTCCGATCGCCCGGTGCAGGGTTCCGCGCGCAACGTTCATGATCAGGAGAAACTGGCCGATC
>CAZQYE010000101.1:0-7551 GCA_964597375.1 uncultured Myxococcales bacterium | reverse complement strand
CACGATGCCTCGGCGCCCGGCGAGATCATGGCTTACGAAGCTCTCGGCCTGTGCCCGAAAGGCGAAGGTGGCCGCCTCGTGGAAGAAGGCCACACCCGCCTCGGCGGCCGCCTGCCGGTCAACACCTCCGGCGGGTTGCTGCGCAAGGGCCATCCGGTGGGCGCCACGGGAATTGCGCAGATCGTCGAGCTGACCGAGCAACTTCAGGGCCGCGCCGGCAAGCGTCAAGTCGAAGGAGCGCGGCTGGCGATGGCTCAAAACGGCGGTGGCAAGAGCGGCAACGACGCTGCCGCGATGATCGTGACGATCCTCGAGGCATGAACCGAACGGGTCGAAACGATGCGCCGCGCGACCGCAGCAGTGAGCGCTCGTTGCGGCGCCCGAGAACATGACGCGCAAGGACGAATGGAATGCCATGCATGAGCCCAACGAGCTGATTCTAGGTGACCTGATCCGAATTCGCGCCCAGGAGCGGCCGGATTTCGACGTCCTCACGTTCGAAGGGTTCAGTCGCGGCGCCGAGGACGAAATCCGCACGTACGCCGACCTAGCGGAGAACAGCAACCGAATCGCGGCGCGCCTGATCGAAAAAGGCATCGCGCCCGGCGATCGGTTCGCGATCATGATGCGCAACCACCCCGAGTTCGTCGAGGGGATGATCGCCGCGTCGATCGTCGGAGCGATGTTCGTACCGATCGATCCCCGGACGCGCGGCGACAAGCTCGCCTACATGCTCGCCAAGTCGGGGGCCGCCGGTGTCCTGGTCGCCGACTACTGCCTCGAGCAAATCGAAGAAGTGCGCTCGAAGGTGGCGGACCTGCGCTGGGTCGTTGCGGTGGAAACCGACGAAGAAGCGCCCGAGATTTCTTCCGTGAAGGGCGTCGAACCTCTAGGAGAGTGGCTGGCACGGCCGTCCGAGACCGTCGAGGTGCGCGCCGACAGCCCCGACGCTCCCCTTCAAATCATGTTCACATCGGGCACGACGGGCGACCCCAAAGGCATCGTCGGAACGAACTCACGTTTCTGCCTTGCGAGCATGCTCGCCATGCTGTTTGAGTACCGCGATGACGACCGGCCGTACACGGGGCTGTCCCTGACGCACGGGAACGCGCAAGCCGTCACGCTCGCGCCCGCTCTCGGCGTGGGTCTCCGCGCCGTCTTCAGCCGGCGCTTCACGAAGACGAAGCTGTGGGACGTGTGCCGCAGGTACGGCTGCACTCTGTTCTCTCTCGTGGGCGGAATGGCCACGGCGATATACAGCCAACCCGAGCGCCCGGACGATGCCGACAACCCAGTTCGCGTGGTCACGAGCGGCGGCATGCCACCGGCAATCTGGGAAGCGTTCGAGCGGCGTTTCGGCGTGCAGATCCTAGAGTTTTACGGAGCCATGGACGGCGGCGGCATGGCTTACAAACCACCGGGGGTCGGCCCCATTGGATCGTTCGGCAAGCCGATGCCGGGAATCGAGATGAAGGTGCTCGACGAAGAGGGCAACGAGTGTCCGCCAGGCGTCCTAGGGGAGATCTGCGTTCGTCCGGCCACCGGAGAAGAAGCCTCGGTCGAGTACTTCGGCGACCCCGAAGCGTCTCGCAAGAAAATCGATCGCGGGTGGAACCGCAGCGGCGACATCGGCCACAGGGACGAGGAGGGCTGGCTGTTCTTCGACTACCGGGCGGGCGGCGGAATCCGCCACAACGGAGATTTCATCAACCCGAGCTACGTCGAAAAGGCCATCGCCGAACATCCGTCGGTTACCGACGTGTTCGTCTATGGGATCCCGGCGGCCTCGGGCGCTCCCGGAGAAAAAGACGTGGTCGCGGCGGTCGTTCCGGAAGACCCGGAGGCGTTCGACCCGGCGGCGATCTTTGCCACGTGCCGGGAGAAGCTCGAGCCGAACTTCGTGCCGAGCTACCTGCAGGTCGTCGCCGAGATTCCCAAGACGGCCTCGGAAAAACCTCAGGAGCGGATTCTTCGCGAGCAGTTCTCCCCCGACGCTGGCAACGTGTACGTCGAATAGGGCTCGTACGCCCGGCGGTCACATGTACGCCGAATAAACGCCGACGAGGTCTTCCTGGGATAACGATCGGATGCGCAGCGGCGCCGGGCTCGCGGCGAGCCCATGGCCTTGCGCGAGCGCCTTGCGATGCTCGTGCGGCGCGCCTAGAACCCTCTCCACGGAGGCGCGGTATGGCAGACACCATCGTTCCTTTGGTCCAAATCGCCGTGGCGATCGGCATTGCGACGTTCTGGCTGAACTGGCTCCGGCACGAGCAAAACGAACCCTGGTTTCCACCGGGCTTCATCGAACACGAGCGGGCGTTCGTCTACCCCGACAGCATCTGCGCGCTCTTGCTCGTCGTCTCGGCGATCCTTTCGCTCGCCGGCCACCCGCTCGGCCGCTCGGTCGGTCTTGTCGCCGGCGGTATGCTTTTGTTCCTCGGCGTCATCGACCTGGCGTACATGCTCCAGAACGGTTTGCTCGCGCGCGAGCGAAACGGGCTGCAGCACTTCGGGATCGTCGCGTCGATTCTGGCCGCGAGTGCGATCGTCACGTTGCACTATCTAACGTAAGCGGCGCAGCTTCGCCCGTTCAAAGACCCGCCCCCCAATCTGAGTGCGCATGCAATTTTGACCTTTACGCCGAGTAAGTAGCGCGGCATTCGGCCGCGAAGGCCGATGCGTACCCGACCGGGGGGAGGGAAATCCCTCGAGTCACGTATACAATCGCACAGCACAGCCGCAATGACGCATTTCGTATCATTGACCTATTGACAGCTAGGTAGCCGCTGGTGTAACCGAAGGGACCGCCGCGTGCCCTGGCAAGAGGCTCACGGCCACATCCCTGGGGGGTACTAGGAGGCTTCATGAACTGCCGCCATCGCCCCCCGTTTGTCACCCCGACCCATTCGACCGCCCACAGGCGGGAAAAAAGCGGACATAAAAAGCCGCCTTTCAAGCCGGTCGCCTCCAGCCTGCTGATCGGCCTGTGCGTCGTGCTGCTCGCGCGAGCGGCACTGGCCCAGACCGCGACCATTGGGGGCAATATCTATGGAGGTGCGACCGACGCCGGAGTGCCCGTTTACGCTCCCGACGCTCGTGCCGTGCCGGTCTACGGAGCAAGCGTCATGGTGCAGAACCAGCACTCCGGTGGCGCGTTCATCACCTATGGCACGGTGAGCGGCAACAGCTGGACCGCGACCGTGCCGGCACCGGGCGATTACGTCGTCATGTTCAGTGCTCCCGGCTGGGACATGACGAGCCGCGAGTTCACCGTCGACGCCGCTGGAAACGTAACCAATCCGAACGGTACCGGCGCCGAACAGGATGCCTACCTTCCACCGATCGATGCTCCCCCGGCGAATCTCCTCGTCTTTGCCTTTTACGACTTCATGGTGAACGGCGAACCCGACCTACCCGACGACGTGCCGCTCAACGGCGTCACGTTCACCATCTGTCCCGACGGTGGTCCGGCCTCGGCATGCCGCAGCGGGGTGACCGGTTCGCAGGCGAGCATCACCACCGCCGACGGTCTGACGATCGCCGATACCGCCGGCTACTACTACTTTACCGGACTGCCGGCCGGCGAGTACCTGGTAACCTCCGATGCGTCGACGGTCACGCAGGCAGCAAATCCACACTTTTCTCTCTATCGCCCCGACGCAACCAGGCAGTGGTACCTCAACTACACCGAAGAGGGCGGCCCGGCCTGGGAGGTCAATCTGTATCCGGGCGACCCGGGCACCGAGGCGGGGGCTTTCCTGATCTGGCACAGTTACGTCGAAAAGCTCGGGCCGGATGCCGGAGGCACGACCGATGCCGGCAGCATCAGCGGATTCCTTCTCGATGCGGACGGCAATGATCCCGTCGAGCCGATTCCGCCGGGCGTCGCCACGATCGGCGTGTCGGCAAACACGATCGTACCCGACGGCCTCGTCATTCTGTTTACCGACGACGAAACGATCCCGATCCATCCGGTGGCGACAGCCGAAGCGGATCCCGTTACGGGAGCGTACGCCTTCACGAACGTTCCGCCGGGCCGCTACAAGATCATGGCCTTCGACGTCCCGCTCGACTACGTGTGGGTGCAGAGTCAGCTCACCGTGGGACCCGGCGAGAACGTCGCCGGGACGGGCGACCCCAACGACCTCCACCCCGCCGACCCGTGGATCCCGCGTTTCTTCGCCCGCGCTCGCGGCCACGTCTACGACGACTCGACGGGACTGCCGATCGAAGGTCTCGAAGTCCACGTTCGCTACAAAAGCGGCAGCGTGAAACAGCAGGCGGTCACGGACGCCACGGGCGCCTATTTGTTCGACGATCTACCCGAAGTCGAGGTCCTCGGCCACATCGACGTCTCGCTGCCCCCGACCTATCGAGGGGCGATGAAAACGCAGGAGTTCACATATGCCGTCGCGCGCTGCAGCGGCTCGGGCGACTTCTGCAAGCTCGACTCCCAGTGCCCCGACGGTGAGACCTGTGTGCCGTGCACGCCCGGAGTTGACTGCACGGTCGTCACGTATAACGCGATGAACCACTACGTCCAGTGGTACACCGCGAACTACGAGGCCGACATGTACCTCGAACCGATTCCTTCCGGCGAGGGCGACATCCGCGGTGTCGTGTGGGATGAAAACCTCACGCCGGGCACATGGACGGCCGACGGCATCTACGATCCAGAAGAAGAACGCACGCTGCACGGGATCACGGTCGAGCTGTGGGACGCGAGCGGCACCACGCTGCTCGCAACCACGACGACCGGTAAGGTCGACGAAGCCGCCCTCCTCGCTCAAGGTTGGCATCCACCGTACACGCGGCCCGTCGACGAATGGGGCGGCGTGTTCGCCGGCCCCATGCCCGGGTTCTACGAGTTCCGCGGCCTGGCGCCCGGCGATTATCTGGTCAAGGTCGCCACGCCGGCGGGATTCGCGCCTTCGCCCGCGGGGTCCAACGAGGCCCTGGTCACCGTCGTCGGCGGGCAAGGAACGGAGCACAACGTGGGCTTTGCTACGCAAGTACCACAGGCCGGCGAGATCGAGGGCGGAGTCTTCGACGACCTGAACATCGACGTCAACCCAATGAGCATGCTGTTCGAGGAGAAAGCCGGCATTCCGCACGCGCCGGTCGGCATCTACGACCACATGGGATACCTGCTCGGCGCCGGCGACATGGGCAATCCGCTGTGCTGGGACGGCGCGCCTCCTGGACAGTGCCCGCCCGGCGAGGATCCCGTACAAAAGCCGGAGGTCGAGCGCCGCGCCGCACCGGGCATCCACATCTACTACGGGAACGATCCCAAGCTCCCCGGATACAATCCAAACTATGAGTCTCTCGTGCTGCCTTACTCGTTCGACCAGGGACAGTTCAAGTTTGAAGCGGACTGGTCCCTGCCTCCACGAGCGTTTTTCGGCTTGGGAGCGCCGCTTGCGGCCGACGCGCCGATTCCACCTCCCGGCGGCCCGGTGATCGTGGCCGTCGGACCGGGCGGCAGCTACAAGATCACCGGACACGGATTCGGTGACGTCCGAGGCTTCTCGACCGTCACTCTCAGCGGCGAAGAGCTGTTCGTCAAGTCCTGGTCCGATACGGAGATTCACGTCGAGGATCCACCGGGGCTCGTCAGCGGCCCGCTGATCGTCACGACGCAGGCGGGACCTTCGAACGCCTACTATCTCGATACGGGTTACGTGCCGCCCGACGCCGTCTACGTCGATGCGGCGAACACCGGCGCCGCCGACGGCAGCAAGAACAACCCGTGGCCGACGATCCAGCAAGCGCTCGACCACTTGCCCGCGACGACTCCCCGGTACGTCTTCGTTGCCCCGGGCACGTATCGCGAGCATGTGCGAATCGAACACTCGTATGTTCGGATCATCGGCAGCGGTCCCCGTGAAACGATCGTCGAGGGCCCCTCCGCTCCTGCCATACGCGGACAGGGCTTCAACCAGGGCGGCGGCCCCGTCTTCACGATCGGCCGCCCCGATCAGACCGGTAGCGTCCACGACGTAATGATCAGCGGCTTCACGATCACTCGTGGTTCAGTCGCCGGAGAGATCGGAGCCGGTATCTTCGGTGATTACGGCAACTGGAATCTCGACATCAACAACTGCGTCATCGCCCGCAACGGTGGATACTACGGCGGCGGCATCTGGCTCCACCTGTCCAACCACGACGTTCGGATCTGGTCGAACACGATCGCAGAAAACGGCAACTACGGCGGCTACGGCGGTGGCATCAGCGTCAACGACGAGCCCGAGTACGGCCCGGAACACGGTGAGCCCGAGCACGTTTGGGACGACCACCTCCCAGGCCCTCCGCCGGGCACGTACGAGGTGTTCAACAACCACATCTACAACAACTTCTCTCCGGACTATGGTGGAGGCGCGGCCTTCTACGAAGTCAAGGATTATATCCGCCTATTCGGCAACCTGATCGAAGAAAACAAGGCCGACGACCACGGTGGCGGGGCCTACTTCGAGGACACGGGACCGGTCGATGTATTCGGCAACCGGATCCTGAACAATTTCTCGCACGATGACGGCGGTGGTCTGAGCTTCGAAGACGTCGGTGACGACACCGCCGTCGTGCGTATCTACAACAATGTGATCTCGGGCAATATCGCCGACGATTGCGGAGAGAACCACGCCCGCGGCGGCGGAATTGCATTCGACGACACCTTCTACGCACAAGTCTATCACAACACGATCGTAGGCAACGTAGTCGCCGGCAGTTACGATCCCGCCGGCGGAGGAATCGACGGAGAACGAAACGGTCACGAGTACAACGGCAGCATCCCTGCGTCACAAGGCGGCCGCAACATGGATCCGGGCTTCTCCGATCCCTGGATCTACGACAACATCATCTGCGACAACGTTCGCCTGCACTACGAGCAGCGTCCGGGCTCAGGCGAAGAGGACCTGTGTCACGACCAGGGCTCGAACTATGCCTGGACGGCCGATGATCTTCACGTAGATGATCCAGCGCTCCAGCCGACCTGGCAGAGCGACGGCGACGCGGGGCGCTTCTCGCATGTGGCCTACAACGACATATGTTCAGGCACCTACGCCGGTTCTGGGAACTTGGCGGCCGACCCACGCTTCGTCGATGGAGCCGCGGGCGATTTCCACTTGCGAGCAGGTTCCCCGGCGATCGCCCATGGCTGCACGTACCTGTCGCCGATCAGCGCACCGCTGCGCGACCTCGACCGTTTCTTCCGGCGCGACGGGTTGAGCACGCTGGGCGCCTTCGAGTTCGAAGGCGAACAGCAAGACTGCTGCCGCATCTCCCCCGCGTGCGCCGACGGTGTCGTGGATGCGCAGGAACAGTGCGACGACGGCAACGGGTCGAACAGCGACACGTGCCTCAATAGCTGCAAGTTGGCCAGCTGCGGCGACGGGTTCGTCTGTTCGGATGGGTCGTGCACGTCGGGTCCCACGGGCGGCGCCGAAGAATGCGACGACGCCAACGCCTCGGACAATGACGCCTGCCTGACTAGCTGTGCTGCGGCTTCCTGCGGCGACGGCTTTTTGTGTTCGGACTCCTCGTGCACGACGG